>JAKDNQ010000390.1 GCA_030456405.1 Nitrospira sp. | reverse complement strand
CGGTCGCGCTTGTGCCCGCCGTCGTATCGGACCTCCTCGCCCAACAGGCACCGACTCACCCCGATGCGGGTCGGTAAGCCCGTTCGTAATGTATGCGCAGTTGCCGGTATCATCATTAGCCCACCTTCGCTGCTTTCCCCAGGTCGAGATATTCCTGCCGAGCCCGCTGATGATCGACGATTTGCGCGGGATAGTCCAGACCGATTCGACAGCCTGACCGTTCCTGATCTTCGATGGTCATCGTCTGGGGTTCATGAATAGCGGTCTGCGGCACCTTGGCTAACTCCGTTACATAACGGCGAATGTACTCTCCCTCGGGATCGAATTTCTTACTCTGCAGAAGAGGATTAAAAATCCGATAACCTTGCATCGCATCCGTGCCGGTCGAAGCGCACCACTGCCAGTTGCCGTTGTTGGCCGCGACGTCGGCATCGATCAGATGCTGCATGAAATACCTCTCTCCACTCTGCCAGTCAATTCGGAGATCTTTGACGAGAAAGGAAGCCACGATCATCCTTACACGATTATGCATCCACCCGGTATGGTTCAACTGGCGCATACCCGCATCCACGATTGGAAAGCCGGTCTTGCCCTCACACCAGGCCTGATACAATCGATTGCGTTCGTTGTCAGATGCGCGTGGAGCTGGTGTCGGAACCTGGCGAAATGGCCCGTCGGCGACGCGAGGGAAGGCGGCTAGAATCTGCTGAAAAAATTCCCGCCAGACCAATTCGTCGATCCAGGTGAAGACATCAGGACGAGAGACACGTCTGCCCTGAGCAAGGGATGCCAGGGCCGCATGCGCTGCGGTACGGGCCGACAGGGTCCCGAATCGAAAGTGGGGGGAGAGGATCGAACTGCCATCAACGGCAGGACGATTTCGTCCCGTGATGTAGGTGTGAATGGGGCCTTCGACGAACTGACGCAATCGTTTCTGAGCGCTTCGCTCACTCGCTTCAATCGACAGGGTCACGGGTTCATATCCTAAGTCGCTTGCCGAGGGCAACGGAGGTGGAATGGGCAACGAAGCTGCCTTCTCTGCCGTCAACAACCGGGGAACTGGAAGGGCAGTCGGTTTCGCCGCCTGCCACTTTGTCCACCAGCGTGCGCGATAGGCGCTGTACCGCTGCAGCGGCTCGCCGGTCGTGCCCCGAACTTCTTCGGTCTCGAAAACCACATGGTCTTTGAACGTCCGCACGATGACGCCGACCTGCGCCAATTGCTGTTGAACGACACGGTCCCGTTCGATGGCTCCTGGCTCATAGTCACGATTCCAATAGACCACATCGGCCTTCCATGTTTGCGCGACGTGAACGATTTCTTCTACTGGCGCCCCACGACGCCACTGAAGCGTGATGCCCCGGCTCGTCAATGACGCAGCGACATCTTGAAGGCAGCCGAGCATGAAGTTCACGCAGGCAGAGCCGAACACATGGGATTGCAACAGCGGCTCGTCAAACACAAACAGCGGGATGACCTCATCGCATTCGCCGCAAGCCGCCGTCAACGCGGGCTGATCGCTGAGCCGCAGATCCCGCCTGAACCAGACGATCCCCCGCATCAGAGTAACTCCTGTGGCGCCGGCTTCGGTCTGTTCTCGGGCATGGACTCATCGACGAAGACTGCACGCCGCCAGACGAGATAGCAGGCAAACAGAAGCGTCGTCGCCATGAAACCGGATCGGATCTGGCTGAAGCCGAACGTCAGTTGGTTCATGGCTTCACTGACCACACCGAACCCTGCATAGGCCAGCGCGAGTCCCCAAGCCCAAGGTCGCAACCAGAGAAATCCGTAGCCGAACAACAGATGGACGGCAGGGGCATGAAGTTTCACGAGAAACGAGGCTGGTCCCGTCACCGCCGTCCCGAATAGTTTGAGCGCATAGGCGGGGAACAGCTCTATGATGACGAGATCGACCGTGCCGACAATCAGGAATAATCCACCCAGTAGCTGAATATCTCGACCAGTTCCGGTCGGCTTCATGACGGCCTTCTATCGTGCGGGATTGCCATGTGGTCCCATCTTGCCCTTTTGGTCCTTATAGAGCGTCTCGCCTTCGACACGGGTGATGGACAATTCACGGACGCCACCCTCGCCTTTGATGCCGAGTTTTACCGCTGCTCCCGCTTCCCCCCGCACCATCTGTATCACCTGCTCGTAGGTCTTGCCGGTGACTGCCTCACCGTTCACCGTCATGATTTCATCCCCGTGCTTGAGGCCTGCTTGTTGTGCAGGACCCAACGGATACACATGGACCACATACAGCGAAGCTGGATCGCCGATCCGTTCCGCTCCGACATGCAGCGACACACCGATTACACCTTTCGGCATGTTGGCATCGTCCCCGTGCGGTCGTTGTGTTTGACTCTCTGGCCTTTCCTGACCCTCGGCAGCACTCACCTCATTTGCCTTTCCTGATATCTGAAATAGAACAATAGTCAGCACGCTCAGCAATAGGGTGGTCGTGACGCTCATCTTCTTGTTCATGATGTAAATACCTCCTTGTGAATTACACCCTCATCTTTCCGTCACCAAGATCGCCCGAAAGGCTGGTTCCAGTTTCGGGTAGTGAAAGACGTATCCCTTGGAGAGCGCCTTTGCTGGAATCACCCGCTGGCCCGTGGTCATGAGTGTTCCCAGTTCACCCAATGCCAGGTTTAACGCGAAGCCTGGCACGGGAAGCCAGGATGGCCGGTGAAGCGCTCGCCCAAGCGTGTTGCAGAATTGGTTCATCGTCACAGGCTCGGGAGCCACAGCATTAACGGGACCGGATATATTCGGCGTTGTCAGCAACCACTGGATCAATCCGATGTGATCGTGCCGGTGAATCCACGATACCCACTGAGTTCCAGGCATGATCGGACCGCCGGCGAACATCTTGAACGGCAATAGCATCTTCGGCAAGGCTCCACCGTCTTGTTCGAGCACCATTCCGGTCCGCAACATGACGACTCGCACCCCCATTTCCACCGCCCGGACCGCCTCCGCTTCCCATGCAAGGCAGAGATCAGCGAGAAAGCCCTGGC
>JAKDNQ010000389.1 GCA_030456405.1 Nitrospira sp. | reverse complement strand
TTCCCGGAGATCTCATCGGCGATGTCAACGAACGGAACGAACCGATCACCGGCGATTCGATTGTACTATTGGTCAATGCGCATCATGAGGCCATACCCTTCAGGCTTCCATTACGTGGCAAAAGCCAGGAATGGGAGAGATTGATCGATACGGCTGATCCTCAGGCGAAATCCATCAAACGACAAGGTGGAAAAAAGTATAAGATCCAAGGCCGGTCTATGGTCATCCTACGAGCTAAACCGCCGAAGCCTGAAGATCTCGCCGAAAGCGGGGGCTCGCCTGGTCAAGGCTCGTGAATCGTGAATCGTGAAACGTGAATCGTGAAACGTGAAAGTTTTCGGAGAGTCGGCTCGGCAGTCCTACGTTTTACGTTTCACCTTTCACCTCTCACGTTCTTTGAGACCGGCTATTTCAGCAGTCCGATAGAGGATATCCGATGGAGCAAATTGTGGAAGACCGGCCGGCTCAATGCGGGGCCATTGTCCAAGGCGACGGGTCGGTTCGATGGCTCGTATGGGCGCCGAAGGCAGATCGCGTTGATCTCGTATTGATCGACAATGACCGTCGAATCAGCCGGACGATGACCCGTGAGGAACAGGGGTTTTTTAGTTTCGTCAAGGACCTTGTCCCCAATGGACAACGATACGCCTTCTGTTTAAATGGAGGACCGGAGCGCCCGGACCCAGCTTCCCGCTGGCAACCAGACGGGATCGATCAACCATCGGCGGTTCTCCGCACAGTGGAGTTCCTTTGGTCCGATAGGGACTGGGCTGGAGTATCACGCGAAGATCTGGTGTTCTACGAACTCCACGTCGGCGCCTTCACGCCCGAAGGCACCTTCGATGCGATCATCCCTCGCCTGGCCGCGTTGCGTGATTTGGGCGTCACAGCATTGGAACTGATGCCGGTCGGACAGTTTTCCGGCGCGCGCAATTGGGGCTATGACGGCGTCCATCCCTATGCGCCGCAACACAGCTATGGCGGACCCCATGGACTTCAGCGTCTCGTCGATGCCTGTCATCTGCATGGTCTCGCCCTGTTCGTCGACGTCGTCTATAACCATATCGGGCCGGAAGGCGGCTACCTGGGAGAATATGGACCCTACTTTACAGACCACTATCGTACTCCCTGGGGGACGGCGATGAATTTCGACGCCCGCGGCAGCGATGTAGTGCGCGATTTCATCCTGGATAATGTCACGATGTGGATCGAGGATTATCATGTCGACGGCCTGCGCCTCGATGCAGTGCATGCGATATATGATTTCGGGGCCCGCCATATCCTGCAAGATATGAAAGACACAGCGGACAAGACCGCACGAGCGCTCGGGCGCAAGGTCCATATCGTGGCCGAAAGCGATCTCAACGATGTGCGTCTCTTACTCCCTCCCGCTCAAGGGGGCTATGGCCTCGACGCGCAATGGAGCGATGACTTTCATCATGTGGTGCATGTGGCGCTCACCGGCGAGCGGCAGGGCTATTATGAGGATTATGGAGCGCCGGAACAGGTTCCGCGATTGATGGAGAACACCTTCGTCCTAGACGGGTGCTACAGCCGGCATCGCGGTCGATCCCACGGAGGCCCCGATGCCGGACTCCCGGGCGATCGTTTCATTGTCTCTATTCAGAACCATGATCAAATCGGCAATCGCGCCCGAGGCGAACGTCTGGGCACATTGATCTCGCCGGCAGCGCAGCGGTTGGCGGCAAGTTTGCTCCTTCTTGCTCCCTATTCCCCACTGTTGTTCATGGGAGAGGAATATGGTGAAGAGCATCCGTTTCAATTTTTTTGCTCGTTCAGCGATGCGACATTGATCGAAAACGTCCGTAAGGGCCGCCGTCGGGAGTTCGAGTCCTTTCATGCCCATGGCGGAGAAGTGCCGGATCCCCAAGCTGAGGAGACCTATGCTGCCTCTCATCTCACCTGGTCGTGGGAATCCGATCAGCGCAAATCTGGGTTACGCCACTTATATCAGGACCTATTACGCTTCCGCCGCGAGTGGCCGGCGCTCCGCGATAGGTCAGAGCGTTCAGCCAGTATGCTGCCTGACGCCCGGTCCGGCAGCATCTTACAGTTAGTTCGGGGTGGGCGGCGGCCTGACGCGAGAGGTACCATACAAGCCTTTTTTAATCTCACCGCTCAGCCGCAATCCATTCCTTTCCAGCGTCCCTTTTCTCCATTATGGACGTCAGAGGCAACCCACTATCATGGTGTGCGACGAGACGGGATGAGCGATGAACGTTTACTCCCTTATGAATGCCTAGTCTTCGGCTCCACGCAATGAAATTCGCTCAGGACGCCCTGAGCCAGGCGAAGGGCGTGTCTCATTGGGGATAAGAGCGTATGGCTTATAGCTGGTGGTAAAGGCCTCTCTTCAATCCGTACCATACGCTATCAGCTATACGCCATATGCTCTTTGCTTCAGGCGAGAGAAGCTATGTCGAAGTCACCGCACATCAGAAAGGTGCAGACTACGAGCACCGATCCATGGGGCATCGATGGAACATACGAAGACGCAGCAGGAACAATACAAACGGTATCCGAACAGGCTATAGCAAGAATCCGAACAGCGATCGGGCGACCTCCTGACCCGGCCCGATCTCTGTATGACGAACGCGTCATAGTCATCCAGCAAGGCCAATCCTTCCCTCTTACCGCAGCCGCAACATTACAATTGGAAGACAGCACGGTCATACCGCTCCACGATCGGCTCCCTCCCGATCTGCCGATCGGCTATCACCAGCTCATCCCCGAAAACGGACTCTCTCCTGTTCGCGTCATCGTCAGCCCCGGACGCTGCTTTTTTCCTCCTGGCCTACGTATCTGGGGATGGAGTGCGCAAGTGTATGCCACACGAAGCCGCCGGAGCTGGGGAATGGGCGATCTGGCCGATCTGCGGCGCCTGACTCAGTGGTCCAAAGATTTGGGCGCGCACATGGTGCTCATCAATCCATTACTCGCCGCTTCACCGGTGCTGCCGCAGGAAGCGAGTCCCTATTCTCCATCGAGCCGGCGTTACATGAATCCCCTGTA
>JAKDNQ010000388.1 GCA_030456405.1 Nitrospira sp. | reverse complement strand
GTATCCCGAACGATTAAGGCATTAGAACCCAGACTAAATTGCACCAAACCTCTAGGACTTATATACTGCCGAAGGGAGGTCATGACTTCCTGCGCCGGCAGATTTCGAATATAGAATATACGATCGACCAGTTCTTCCGCTTTTACCTTGGCATCCTTCGCCGACGCTTCTTCATTCTGCTGTTTCGCAATGTTTGCCAGTGAATCGATCCAAAGAATATTGCTCTGTCTGATCTTGCCTAGCCCATTCATCTTCAAAATCATATCGAGCGCCTGATCCCAGGGCACACTCACGAGCTTCATCGTGACCTTGCTTTTAACCCCTTCACCGACGACCATGTTAAACCCACTCACTTCGGCAATGAGGCGCAGCACATTACTGATGTCGGCCTGCTGAAAATCGAGCGAAATACGCCGGCCGACATAACGGGTTTCTCCAACAACTAAATCATCCTTTGGGGTGCTTTTCTCACCGTTATCTGGCTCGGACGTCATCTGGACAGCCCGCACATGAAACTTCGTCGAAGACCGCCGAACCGTAGCCATTGCCCGATGGCCCACCCGAGAGGTGGCATCCGCTTGAACTGGCAACAGCATAGGATTGTCCGACCTTATAACTTTATCCGTCTCCGCGCGGTAGGAGTCTTGATCTGGGTCCACACCAGCGCCTTCACGAAGCGTCACAATAAGATTCTGGCCTTGCGGTTCAACCGAATAAGCCACCGTACCGACCAGATCCAATACCACTCGTACTCTGTCCGCATGATAGCCCAGCCGCACTTGCTTCAACATCGGGTGATTGACCGATATGACGGGCTTGTGTATGGCAGAAACCACTCCTGGGATATCGATCATAAGACGCCGCTCATCAAGACGCGCCACCTCATGGGCCAACCTTCCATCCCCTGAAATGATGACACGAATGTCGTTCGTCCCCCGTTGAACATCGAGATGAGTCAGGGTCTGCGCCAGATCGCCTTCAATGATCGAGGGCGGACCTGATTCAACAGCAGGGATGTCAGTTGCCGCCTCTGACGGTATGGCCATTGGAACACTAAGTCCTCCCACCGCCGAGAGTACGCACACAAATGTTGTCGTTGTCGCGGTCAGCTTAGGTGTCATTCTGCGCCCTCTTTCGGGTGAAGGAGCTTGACATATTCCCGCTCCTGTTTGCTCCCATACACATCTGTAAACCGTTCCTGCACCACAATGCCCTTCTCGGTCACAGCACTTACAACGCCATTATTGGGGCCTATACGCGTTCCTCGACGCACCGTATATCCGTTTCCATCTGGAGTCTGAACCATAGCCGTATAGCCATAGGCCCCCCATATCACGGCAATCAAGTTCATCTCAGTGAGCCCGACACGCTGGAGCGGAGGTAATGTGGGATCGATCGGTCCGATCCCCAACAGTTGCAACACTGGTGAAAAAGGATCGCGCCGCCCAGAAGGGTCATAGGAACGTACTCCTACCGAATCCAACATTGAATTGGGTTCAATCGGTTGAACATTCCCTTCGCCGGCTGCCTCTGTTGGAACTGGAGATGTTGCATGCCTCGGCGCCTCGTTTAGAGAAGGGACTTTTAGGGAATCCTGTCGCATAGGGCTAATTTGTCGAAGATGACCACTCATACCCGTTTCAGCCAAGCCCGGGCTAACCGCAACAAGTAGGCCAGCGCATCCGATCAGAATGATGTTTGTTGTCTTCATGGTCGACCGCTGGTTCTCACAGATGGCGTTCACTGCTCCCGACCTCACGTACATCCAAGACTTTGCACCCTTATTTCTTCTGAGGAATTGCCGGAACCGCCGCGACCAGCTTGGTTTCCTCCGGTGCTGCATAGGCGACAAGATCAAACACAGTCTGTGTGACAACACGCCCCTTCTCAATCTTAGGAGCGCCCATCTTGAGGCCTGACACCGTCACAATTCGTGGCATCGCGTTGATTCGATCAAAAAATAAGGCAGCGGTGTGGTAGCCGCCGGTTACCTCTACGTTCACCGGCATCCGCACGAAAAGCTTCGATGGATCTTCGCTCTTGGGGCTCGGTTTCCACAGCTTAATGTCGAGCCCTAGGCGTATCCCCAGGTCTGACACCTGCTTGAGCAGCATAACGGCCTCCCCTTCAGGCGGTAGCCGTTCTTTCTTTTTGGCAAGCTCAATCTCGAGTTGCTTACTGGCAGCAATGAGCTCATCAAGATGTTTGACTTTAATGGTCAACGTTTGAATCTCGCTATCAAGTGTGCCGACTGCTCCCTGGAGCTCTGCAATCTCCATAGATTTTGGCTCAGCGACATAGTAATAGAACCCCACGATAATCCCGGCAAGAACCATGAGGAGAAGCCCCAACTTCTGCACCAATGGGATTGACCGCAAGAGCTCAAGATTCATGGAAGGCAGCTTCATCATTCCTACCCTTTGAGTTGGAAACCAAGTTTAAACTGGTAGATATTGAGCTGACTCTCCACTGCCGCCCGACTTTCTTGAAGATTGATATTCGAAAAATAATCGGTACGGCGCAGGTTATTCACAAATTCCACCACATCATCATTGGTCGCAGCACGACCTTCGAGATCAATTTCCTTCCCGGTGACGGCGACTCTTACGAGCCAGACTTTTAACGGCTCCAGGCTCTGACTGACATGGTCGAGCACCTTCACGGGACCAACACGTGACTTTTCCAATTCATCGATAATACGATTCTTGTCTTCTAATACTTTCTTCCGGTTTTCAAAATCGGAGACCTGCTTCACTTGTTCCTTTAACTGCGCGACCTGCTTCTCCTTGTCGAACTTTTCAGTCTGTCGCGCGCTGATCTCTTCATCGAGCGAGGCCGAATACCACCAGCAGCCTGCCAGGACAATGAACAACAGCCCTACCCCTAACAGTGCTTGCGCCCGAACATCATACTGAGGCTTCGCTTTATTCCCCTTGGGCCCCGGTAATAAGTTAATGCGAATCATCGATCCCCTACCGTTCTCAGTGCCAATCCAACCCCTACGGCGGCCAGCGGAGCCAGTTCGGCCAATGT
>JAKDNQ010000387.1 GCA_030456405.1 Nitrospira sp. | reverse complement strand
CTGTCCACGTACTTGGAGTGCACGCCCTTGGAAAAGCAGTTTCTGTTGGAAGCAGACAGTCTTCATCAACAAGCCCGCCGCCTCAGTGACCTCATCGAATTCATGATCCACGATCGATCCGGCGCGAAGGGCTGGGGCTGATGGATCGCGCCATCGCGATTCAGGTGTCTCGCCTCACGAAGGCCTATGATAAGCATACGGCCGTCTCCGATCTGTCGTTCGAGGTGTATGCCGGTGAGATTTTCGGCTTGTTGGGGCCGAACGGGGCGGGGAAAAGCACCACGCTCAGGACGCTGATCACGCTGCTGATACCGACCTCAGGCACGGCCAGTATTTTAGGCCACGATACGGTGCGTGAGGCGGATGTTGTCCGGCGATTGATCGGGTATGTGCCTCAAGAGCGGGCCATCGATCGCTTTCTCACCGGCCGGGAACACCTCGAACTGCTCGGCGCGCTCTACCACCTACCCAAAGCCGAAGCCGCGAAACGCATTGCCGAGCTGCTCAAGCTTGTGGAATTGGAAGAGGCGGCTGATCGCGCTGCAAAAACATACTCCGGGGGGATGAAGCGGAAGCTCGACATTGCCTGCGGCCTCTTGCCGGATCCTAAGATCTTGTTCCTCGACGAACCGACGCTGGGCTTGGATGTGCAGAGCCGGCTTCGGATTTGGGACTATGTGCGGATGTTGAAGGAACGCGGCATGACGATCGTCATGACGACGAATTATTTGGATGAGGCGGACCAGCTTTGCGATCGGTTGGCCATCATCGACAAGGGAACAATCAAGGCGCTCGGATCGCCGGTTGAGCTGAAGATTGGGTTGGGCGGCGATATCGTGTCGTTGACATTGAAGGATCAGAGTAAGATCCCGATGCTGGTGTCTGCATTGACGAAACAACCCGCCATGCGAGCCGTCAAGGCGACGCCGACCGGCCTGGATATCCGGGTTGAGTCACCGGAGAAGGCGCTTCCTGCCATCCTCGAGTCCGCCAATCGATTGGATTGCCAACTGGAGTTTATCGAGTATCATAGGCCACGGCTGGACGACGTCTTCATTGCCCACACAGGCCGCCGCATACAGGACGAGGTCACGAATGCGGCGGAGTGAGAAGTTTTTAATTGTGAGTGTTGAGTTGCCGGATAACTCAGCACTCAGACTTCGGCGAGCTCAGTCG
This sequence comes from Nitrospira sp., assembly GCA_030456405.1. The sequence continues at coordinate 1,859 of JAKDNQ010000387.1, read as the reverse complement.
AGCCGCACTCAGCACTCGTAACTGGAGCGAAGCGGATGAGCGAGTATTGGCAAGAAATCAGTGCGTTGACGATGCGGTGGGTCCGGCGGCTCAGCCGCGAGAAGTTCAGTATGTTGTTCACACTCGTGCAGCCGATGCTGTTCTGGTTGATCTTCTTCGGCAACCTGTTCCAACGGGCGGCGGACGTGCAAGTGACACAGGCCCCGGACTACATCAGTTTTCTGACAGCCGGTGTGGTCGTCATGACCGTGCTCAACAATGGGCTTGCCGGGGGTGTCGATTTGTTGTTCGACAAGGAGAACGGGTTTCTGGAGCGGTTGATGACCACGCCGATCCATCGGACGTCTGTGATTCTGAGCCGCTTCATCTTTGTCATGACGATTACCTCGCTCCAAGTGCTCGTGATCCTCGGGGTGGCCTTTCTGTTCGGCGTCCAACCGGCAACCGGGCTTCTTGGTATTGCCGCAATCTTAATGATCGGGATGCTCTTCGGCGTCGGTCTCACGGCGATTTCTATGGCGATGGCCTTTTCCGTGAAGAGTCACGGTGACTTCTTTTCGGTCCTGGGTTTCCTCTCGCTCCCGATGATTTTTTTGAGTTCGGCCTTGGTCCCTTTGACGGGGATGCCTGCCTGGATGGGATTTCTGGCGCGCTTCAATCCGATGACCTGGGCGATCGACGCGGTGCGGCCATTAATCCTTTCCGGCTGGACTGAAGCGCTTCCACATGTTGGAATGGTGGTGATCGTCATGGTGATTTTCGACGCGCTCTGTCTCTATGGGAGTGCCAAGGTATTCCGTCGGGCAATGGGCTAATGGGCGGGCTTTCGCGGAGTTCCATGATGCTGACAAACGAAAGCCAAATCAGAGCGTTGATCCGGCTGCTGGCCGATGAGGACGAAAAGATCGTCAGGACCATCAGCGGGAAACTCATCGACATCGGCCCTACTGCGGTTCCCTTGCTTCAAGAAGCGGAAGTCGAACAGCCGGAAATGGCAGACCGCCTTGTGTCGGTGCTCGAAGAAATCCGCGGTGGCCATCTCGAAGATGAACTCACCCAGCTGGCAGCGCAGCCCAATGCCCCGATGGATCTCGAGCGCGGCGCGTTCCTGATCGCCCGGTACGCCTATCCGTCGCTGACCGTTTCCTCATATGCGCGACAACTCGATGAAATGGCGCAGGAAGTGCAAGATCGGATCGGCCCACGCGCATCGGGTGAGGAAACGATCAAAACGTTGAACCGATATCTCTTTACGGAGCAGGGCTTCAAAGGCAACACGAAGAATTATTATGAATTGGAGAATAGTTACCTCAATTGTGTGATCGATCGACGAACGGGCATTCCGATCAGTCTCTCGACCATGTACCTCCTTGTCGGCAAACGGCTTGGTCTTCCGGTGTATGGGATCGGGATGCCGGGCCATTTCCTCGTGAAGTACGAATCGGATCGCTACAAGATCTTCGTCGATTGTTTCAACGGAGGGGCGTTGCTGACCGAGAAAAATTGCCAACGATTTCTCACGGAAGCCGGCTACGGATTCGATGAGAAATATCTACAAGAAAGTCCGGTGCGGGCCATTCTCTCCCGCATGATCAAGAACATCTTGGCTATCTATGCCAAGCTCGACGATTCCCTTAAGAAGGCCCGCCTAACGAAATTCATCGAAATCTTAGGCTGCGATAACCGCGAAGGCGGACTCTAAGTCGCGCGCAGAGGTCTGTCTGGTCTATTTGGTCTATCTGGTGCGATGCAGGCTGCTCAAAAAGTCCGTCCAGCAAGGCCGCAGCCGAAGAAAGCACCGGAAGCGTAGCCTCTGGGCTACGTTGAGGATGCTTTCGAGGAGAGAACGCCGCTGGCGG
>JAKDNQ010000386.1 GCA_030456405.1 Nitrospira sp. | reverse complement strand
ACGAAGGTGGTTCCACGGGCCTTGTTCAGTTCGCGCATCATCGCAAAGAGCGCCTCGCCTGTGTGCGTGTCCAGATTTCCCGTCGGCTCATCGGCCAATACGAGATCGGGTTTCTGCAAGAGAGCTCGTGCGACCGCGACACGCTGCTGTTCACCGCCGGACAGCTCACCGGGTTTGTGATGTAACCGGGCGCCCAGCCCGACTTCCTGCAACAACGTGATGGCTTCCGGTTCGATATCGGCTGGATTTCGCCGTTGAATCAGCGCCGGCATACAGGCATTCTCGAGCGCCGTGAACTCCGGCAGGAGATGATGAAACTGGAACACAAATCCAATGCGCCGGTTCCGGAAATCTGCCTGTTCACCTTCCGACAGATGAAACATATCCTGGCCGTCAAAATGGACTGTCCCTGTGGTCGGATGATCGAGTGTTCCGATTATATGGAGCAGCGTGCTCTTTCCGGCCCCTGACGCTCCAATGATTGCGATTAATTCCCCGCGCCGAATCTGGAGATTGACACCCTTGAGTACCATGAGGGCTTGCCCGCCCATGGGAAACGATTTGGTCAAATCAGTCACGGTGATCACGCTGGTGCTCCAGACTGAATGTGACGTGCTGAAGGGGTCGGCATGATCATTCGTAGCGTAGCGCGGCCACCGGTTCGAGCTTGGCTGCTTGGAGCGAAGGGTAGACTGTGGCGGCAAAGCTGATCAGAATGGCGGAGCCGGCCACAAGGAGCACATCCATCGCTTGAACATGGACAGGGATCCGCGAGATGTAATAGACCGACGCGTCGAAGGTCCAGAATGTCTGGATCAGCCACAGAAATGTGTAGCCGAGCGGAATGCCGATCGCGGTTCCTGACAGGCCGATGATCAATCCGTTCAGCATGAAAATCCGCCTGATGCTTTTTCTGGTGGCGCCCATCGCCTTGAGGATCGCAATCTCCTTCTGCTTTTCCGTCACGATCATGGTGAGGGTGCTGACGATGTTGAAGGACGCCACGATCGTGATCAACACCAACAATAAAAACATCATCGTCTTTTCGAGTTTAAGCGCTGAGAACAGATTACGGTTCATCTGCATCCAATCGCGCGCGCCATAGGCAAAGCCGAGCGACTGCTCCACGGAACGGGCCGTCTCGTCCGCGTGGAAGACGTCCGTCACTTTAATTTCAACGCCCGTCACCGTGTGCCCCAGGTTGAAAAACTTCTGTGCCTCCGCGAGATCGATATATGCCAGCGACGAATCGTATTCGTACATGCCGGATTGAAACAACGCAACCAGCGCGAAGGTGCGGATCTTCGGCACCATGCCGATCGCGCTGATCGGTCCTGCCGGAGGGGACACCACGTTGACCGTATCACCGACAAAGACGCCGAGCCGCATCGCCAATTCTTTTCCCAAAATGATACCGGGTTTTTCCGTCTCGACTGGCGGGCCGTTGGGATTATCGGCCGGTGGTTGTTTTACCTTGACCGGTTTACTGAGGTCGGCCAATTCTCCTGTCGAGAGATTTTTGGCCAGCTCAGTCACCGTCGCTTCGCGTTGCGGATCGATGCCGCGGATGACAATGCCTTGCACGCCGCTCTGAGTCGTGAGCAAGACCTGCTTGAGCACAAACGGGGTTGCCGCGACGACACCAGGAACGGTTGCAACCTGTTTGACGACAGGATCGTAATCGTTCATGCCGTCCTTCATCCGATCCTGCACGATGATATGAGCCGTCGTGCCAAGAATCTTCGCCTGAATGTCCTCTTTAAACCCGGTCATGATGCCGACTGTCCCAATCAGAGCCGCCACACCGAGTGTGATCCCGGCAATGGAGACGACGGTATTCAACGAGATCGTCCGATTCCGGCGTTTTGCGCGCAGATATCGCAACCCGACAAAGATTTCGAAGGGAAGGGCCACCGTTACTTCTCGGGCCTGAGTTGAGGGAAGAGGACCACGTCGCGGATCGACGCTTGGTCGGTAAAGAGCATGATCAGCCGGTCGATGCCGATACCTTCGCCCGCGGTCGGCGGCATACCGTATTCCAACGCGCGTAAGAAGTCTTCATCGACGAGATGCGCCTCTTCGTCGCCTGCGGCCCGCTGCGCGGCCTGTCCTTCGAACCGTCCCCGCTGATCCAACGGATCGTTCAACTCTGAAAAGGCGTTCGCGATTTCCCTGCCGGCAATATAGAGCTCGAAGCGATCGGTCAGCGCCGCGTTCGAGTCCTTGCGCCTGGCGAGGGGAGAAATCTCGATGGGGTAGTCGGTAATGAAGGTCGGCTGAATCAGATTCGGTTCGACGGTTTCCTCGAAGATTTCGTTCACGATATTGAAGAGCGGCCATTTCAGATCGACCGCAATGCCCAGCTTTTTGGCCGCGGCCACCGCCTGTTCCTTATCTTCAAGGACAGAAGGATCAAGTTGGTTGAGCTCCAGGATTGCCTGGTGATACGACCAGCGGCGCCATGGAGCTGTGAGCGTGATGTCTTTCCCTTGATAGGTGATGATGGTCTTGCCCAAAATCTGTTGCGCCAAGGAGGAGACGAGTTCCTCTGTGAGGACGATCAAGTCCTGGTAGTCGGCATAGGCCATGTAGAATTCCAGCATCGTGAATTCCGGGTTGTGAATCGTCGAGATGCCTTCGTTCCGGAAGTTGCGATTTATTTCAAACACACGAGGAAATCCGCCCACGATCAACCGCTTCAAATAGAGTTCCGGCGCGATACGAAGATAGAGATCGACGCCGAGGGCATTATGGTGCGTGACAAAGGGTTTCGCCGCCGCGCCTCCGGGAATCGGATGCATCATCGGCGTTTCAACCTCGAGGAAACCGCGTTCGATCAAGAAGGCGCGAATACCGGCGATGATTCTGCTCCGGGTGGCAAAGATGCCATGCACCTCGGGATTCGCGATCAAGTCGACGTAGCGCTGCCGGTAACGGGTTTCCACGTCTGTCAACCCGTGCCACTTTTCCGGAAGCGGTCTGAGGGCTTTGCTCAAGAAGGTCAGTTGTGCGACTTGGACAGTGAATTCATTGGTCTT
>JAKDNQ010000385.1 GCA_030456405.1 Nitrospira sp. | reverse complement strand
TCTTTCTTTTTGAGATCGATGACTGTGGAAGAAAATGTCCGTTCTTTGGCGAGCATAGCCAGACTCAGCGAAGTCAGCATGAAAATGGCCGCGACGACAACCGTGAATTTGCTCAAGAAATTTGCGGGACCGCGGCTCCCGAAGACAGTCTGGCTGGAGCCTCCGAATGACGCGCCGATTTCAGCGCCCTTCCCTGATTGCAAGAGAATTGCGCCGACCATGAGAAAACAGACAAGGACATGAATGATAATGAGGAAAATGTACATGACACTCCGATCAATTAGGCACGCGGCGTCTGCGCAAAAGAAATGATTGTAGCAAACGAGTCTAGATTGAGGCAAGCCCCTCCTACCAACGCTCCGTCGATTGCGTCGCAGGCAAGGAGCGAGGCAATATTCTGGGGTGTGACACTTCCACCGTACAAGATTCTCATGGCCGATGCGATGTCGCTATTCCATCCTGTTTCAACGAACAGCCGGATTGAACGATGCACGGTCTCGGCTTGTTCCACCGTGGCGGAGCGTCCGGTGCCGATGGCCCAGACCGGTTCATAGGCGATGGTGACGGTCGCCAGATCATGTGTGGATAATCCTGTCAGGCTGCCGTTGAGTTGAGCGGTGACGACCGATTCCGTTCGGCCTGCCTCACGGTCTGTCAGCGATTCTCCCACGCAGAGGATTGGAGAGAGCTCGTGTCTCAGCGCCGCGCGAACCTTCTTCTGGACATGCTCATCCCGTTCGCCGAAGAGCGTGCGCCGCTCAGAGTGGCCGACGATCACATAGCGGCAGCCAAGATCGCGCAACATTGGCGCCGACACTTCCCCGGTGAAAGCTCCATGCTGTTCCCAATGTACGTCCTGTGCGCCAAGGCTGATCCAGGAAGAGGGGCCTAGGGCGTTACGGGCCGATTCGAGCGCTGTAAAGGGTGGCGCAAGGACTACGTCGGCGTGAAGCGATGCAGGCACTCGTTCACGGAGGTCGTGAATGAAGGCCGCAGCTTCCGAAGCTGTTTTGTTCATCTTCCAGTTGCCGACGATGAGGGGTTTTCGCACCGGTGTCTCGATGTTCGAAGATGGTAGAGGCGAGGCACTCAACGATGAGCCGATTACGCCGCTCGATCTGGGAGAGCGGTTAAGCCCGGTAGTTGTTTGCCTTCCAGCAATTCCAGAGCAGCGCCACCGCCGGTCGAGATGAACGACATGTTTTCCGATTCACCGGCTCGATGGACGGCCAGCGATGTTTCACCGCCTCCTACGATTGTGAGCGCATAGGCATTAGCAATTGCGTGAGCCATTGCCAGGGTGCCTCGGGCATACGCATCGATTTCAAAGACCCCCATCGGACCGTTCCACAGAACCGTCTTTGCGTTCTGGACTGCTTCGTTGAAGAGTTTGACGGAGGCCGGACCAATATCAAGACCGTACCAGTCTTTGGGAATCTCCTGGACCGGAACGATCTTCGATTCCGCCCCAAGCTCGCGGCTGACCGCGACAACACAATCGACCGGCAGGTAGAACTTCACGCCGCGTGAAAGTGCATGCTCCTCAATGCCTTTGGCGAAGTCCAGCATATCGTTTTCGACCAGGGAGTTGCCGATTTCCATCCCCTTCGCCTTGAGGAAGGTAAAGGCCATGCCGCCGCCGATAATGACTTTGTCGACGCGTTTACCCAAGTTCTCGATGACGCCGATCTTTCCAGATACTTTCGCCCCGCCGAGAATGGCGACAAAGGGCCGAACGGGGTTTTCGACGGCTCCCTCAAGGTATTCGATTTCTTTTTTGAGTAGAAAGCCGGCGGCTGAAGCGGGAATGAATTTGGTGATGCCGACGGTGGAGGCATGGGCCCGGTGTGCGGCGCCGAATGCGTCGTTGATATACACATCGCCGAGGGCCGCCAGCGCTTTTGAAAAGGCGTCGTCGTTTTTTTCTTCTCCCTTATGGAATCGGAGGTTTTCAAGGAGTAGCACGTCGCCCGATTTCATCTTAGCGACAAGTCCTTCCACCGCAGGGCCGATGCAATCAGGCGCAAACAGAATCTCCTTGCCCATGAGCCGGCTCAAGCGTTTTGCCACCGGAGCCAGGCTGTACGTGGGATCGAACGTTCCGTTCGGCCGTCCGAGGTGCGAACAGAGGATCACCTTGGCGCCGTCGTCGATGGCTCGATTGATGGTCGGCAGGGTCGAGCGAATGCGGGTATCGTCGGTGATTTGGTGCGAATCGTCCAGCGGGACGTTAAAGTCGGCTCGGATGATGACACGCTTGTCTCGCAGTACGACGTCGTCGATCGTTTGTTTACGCAATCTCATTGCGGCTCCGTCAAGTCCGGTCTTATGGAAAGAGGATCAATGTGGAACAGAATTATGCTGAGCAGGCATCGACCCGCAGTGCTCAGCGTCCTGTCGCTTTTGCCGCAATGACTTTGATCAAATCGCGCACGCGGCATGAATAGCCCCACTCATTGTCATACCAAGCTGTGACTTTGACGAGACGCTTGTCGATGGCCATGGTGAGCGGGGCATCGAATGTGGCCGAATGAGAGTCGCCCTTTTGATCGATCGAGACGATCGGGTCTTCGGAATACAAGAGAATGTCTTTCATCGGGCCGTTCGCCGCTTTTCTGAAGGCGGCGTTGACGGAGGCGACGTCGCAATCCTTTTCGGTTTCGACTGTCAGATCCACCAGCGAAACATTCGGCGTGGGGACGCGGATGGCCAGACCGTCGATCTTGCCCTTGAGTTGTGGCAGGACCAAGTGCAGCGCCTTCGCTGCGCCGGTGCTGGTCGGAATCATCGACATGCCTGCCGCGCGTCCGCGCCTCAAATCTTTATGGGGTAGATCGAGCAGCTGTTGGTCGTTGGTATAAGAATGGATCGTGGTCATGACGCCGTGCTTGATGCCAAAGTTGTCCAACAGGATTTTCGCCACGGGCGCCAGACAATTGGTCGTGCAGGAAGCATTGGAGATGATGTGGTGCGATTTTGGATCGTAAGCCGCGTCGTTGACACCCAGGACGATGGTGACATCCGGGTCCTTCGCCGGCGCGGAAATGATCAC
>JAKDNQ010000014.1 GCA_030456405.1 Nitrospira sp. | reverse complement strand
GCCGGTTGAAGGACGTCCGGAGCATCCTGTTGGATACCAGGGCCGGGACCAAAGGGCACACGGTTATCGCACAGGGACAAATTGATCAGATTCTGAACGCATCACCGCAAAACAGGCGGGAGTTGATCGAGGAGACCGCCGGCATTGTTCGTTACAAGAAGCAGAAAGGCGAAGCGTTGCGGAAGCTGGAGGCGCCCCAACAAAACCTTTCGCGGGTGCGAGATATCATTGCTGAAGTGAAAAAACAGTTGAATGCTCTCGAGCGCCAGGCGCGGCAAGCGCGGTCGTATCAGACATTGCACCAAGAAGCGAAGTCGCTGGAGATTCAGTTGCTGGCGAACGAATATCGTGTCCTCCGAACCACGATCCAGGATGTGGAGTTGGAGCTGCGGGTGTTGGAAGAGCAGGAGTCTGAGCAGTCTGCCGAGCTGGCGCGTCTGAATGCCGAACTTGAACGGATCAAGCTCGCGATGACCATTGCGAATGAGGCGATCGGGGGGCGACGTGAGGAATTGTCACAGGTGGAACAGCAACAGGCTCGGGCGCTGACGGCCGCAGAGATTGAACGGAATCGCGGCGAACTCTATGTGCAGCAGCGGGGGCAGGGGAGGGAAGAACTCGAGCGCCTCACCCTGGAACAGCAACAGGGAGCGGCGGAGGCGGCAACCCTTGAAGATATGCTGGCCACGCTCGAGCGTGAGTGTGTGGAGCGAGAGCAGGTGTTTACGGTGCTAGACCGGGAGATGAAAGAGCTGGCTCAGCAAAAAGTTGCGGCGTTGGCTGAGGAAGAACGAGGGCGCCGGGACGTCATGAATCTGGCGGTGCTGGTCGGGAATACTGAACAGACTCTGGTGCAATTGGCCGCTCGAATACAAGAGGCGGCGGATCGTGAAGGTCGGCTGGTTCGTGAGCGAGAGGACGTTCGCCAGCAACATCTCGCGGCAACAGACAAGCGTCAGGGGCTTGAGCAGGCCTGTCATGAGGCGGAGCAATTGGTCGTAGATCTGCGTCGGCAGCAGCAGGGGGTCGAGGAAGAGAGCGAGCGTCTGTCGGTCGAGTTGTCTGAAATCGATCGATCGGTATTCCGCCAGTCAGAAGAATTGGCCGCAGTGGACTCTCATCTCAGAGCGCTGCAAGGTGTGCTTCAAGAAGACATGGGGTATGGGCGGCGCGGCGCCGAAGAATCGACGGCACTCAAAGCCTGTGCCGGGGTTCGCGAAGCCATTGCCGAGTGGTTGGTCGTGCCTCCCGGATGGGATCGCGCGGTGGAAGCGATCTTGGGCGAGCGGGTCAGGGGATGGTTCGTCGACAATCCCACCAGCGCATGCGAGGCGGTTGATTTTCTCAAAGAGAAAGATCTCGGTCGCGGCACGTTTATCCCGCAGCAACCTCGCTGGACTTCTTGTCCTACGGCCTCTCGCTCCTGGTGGCCTGCGATGGAGGGTCAGCCGGGCGTGGTCGGCTGTGCCGTCGATTTGATCTCTGTACAAGGCGCGCGCGAAGCGGCTCGCGACTATCTCTTCGATCGAATGGTGTTCGTCGAGACCCTCAAGGATGCCACCGTACTCTGGGAGCAACAGTCCTGCGCGACGTCCGATGGGCCGATCTTTGTGACACGCGCGGGAGAAATTTTGGATGCAGCCGGGGTGATCATCGGTGGTCAGGCCAGCGCAACGGGGGGGCTGCTGCAGCGGCGCCGAGAGGTGCTTCAGCTGGATTCCCAGCGCATTTCTCTGACGGCGGCGATTGAAGAACGCAAGCAGCGACAGGAACAGTTGCAAGTGCAGGGACAGGAGTTCCGTGAACAGGGCCGGCAAGTCGGGGAGTCGTTGCGTGAGACGGAAATGCAGGGGCTCTCACTGCGGAAAGACGAAGCCGGACTCCAACATGTGCTGGAAGAGCTCACCCTGCGGATTGACACATTGATGAGTGAGGCGCAACGGGGTTCAGCGGATGGGCAGCGGCTCGATCAAGAAACGCGCTCTGTCGACGCGCAACTTGCACAGTGGAGGGCGGAGAAGGTTGGTCAGGAGGCCGGGCTTGGTCGAGTACGCGAGCGAGTGGCGCAAATCGATCACGGAATGCAGGGGCTGCAGGAGCGATTTACAGAGGCGCAATTGATGGCGCAGGACACACGGACAACCCGTGAACATCGTTCTCGCGATCTCCAACGAATTCAGCAGCGGCAGCACGATGGGATCACGCGCATCGACACGTTGAGGCAGCATGTCGATGGGCTCACGGCCTCAATCGAACAGAGCCGGGTTGAGCGTGAGGATCAAGAGACCCGTTGTCGGGAATTTGGTGAATCGGCAATTCAGATAAAAGCTCAACTGGTCGAACTACAAGAGGAGCAGGCGCGGGACATGGCGGCGGCGCACCAGCTGGATATCCGCCTGGAGGAGGTACGTCGCAAGGTGTCCACTCTTCGTGAATCACGCATGACGGTGGAGGTCAAGAAGGCGGAATTTCGGGTGCAATTGGGAACGGTCGAATCGACACTTGTGGGAACGTACCAAGTGGATCTTGCGACGCTGTCGGATGCGCCGGTTGTGGAGGAGGCCTCCGGTTTTGGGCAGGAGCCGATCTCGGCAGTGCCATCGGCTGTCGATGAGGGGGCGTTGCGGACACAACTCCAGAAAATTCGTGAAAAACTCGATCGCTTGGGACCGATCAATTTGGCAGCCATTCACGAGCACCAAGAGTTGGATGAACGGTATCGATTCTTGACGACGCAAGAACTAGACCTTTCTACATCCATCGGCTCGCTCAAAGAAATCATCCAGCGCATCAATCGCACCACAAAAGACATGTTTGCCGATACCTTTGCCGAACTCCAGCAGAAGTTCAGTGAGGTGTTTGTGAAGTTCTTCCCAGGTGGCCGGGCCGAACTTCAGCTGGTCGAAGCGCAACCGGATGAAACGGGAGAAGGCAGTGGACCGCAGGAACCGGGAGTCGATATCGTGGTGCAGCCACCAGGCAAGCGCTTGAAGAGCATTACGATGCTGTCGGGCGGTGAAAAGACGTTGACGGCGATGGCCTTGCTCTTTGCGAGCTTTTTGATCAGACCGACGCCGTTTTGTATTCTCGACGAAATCGATGCGCCGCTGGACGAAGAGAACATCGGACGTTTCACCAGCGTGTTGCGTGAACTGTCAGCCGGCGCTCAGTTCATGGTCATCACTCACAGTAAGAAGACCATGGCCATTGCAGATTCGTTGTTTGGCGTCACCATGGAAGAGCCTGGCATCTCAAAAATCCTCTCGGTAAGACTGGGGAACTTGCAGCCGGTTTAAGCAGGCTGGACCGGCTAAAACTTCTGTACTTCAGAGGACTTCCGCTTCTCAGTTTCTTGACCTTAGAGCGAGGTGTCTGTTATATAGCCCTCGATAGACCGGTCTACGAGTGTGTCACTTGCAGATCGACTTGTAGGCCGTGACGATGGGGGCAAGGCGAGTCACTCGTGTTGCCCTATCCACCAACTCTGTTCTGCAGACCGATACAATGAAGCTGATTCGAACGCTTCTGGATCGTCTCTCTGAGAGTTTCCTCGTCTCCGTTTCGGAGAAGCTAGAGCTTGCGACCGAACCTTCCAACAGTCCGCCGTTGCGTCTGGTGTCGGACAAGCCGCAGCTTGCTGTGCCAGTGGACACTGTGCCTCGTCGCTCTGCCGGCCACTCGGTGAGTCACGTGGATGCGCTCGACGACGCCGTCAAGCGCAGTCAGGCCTGGATTATCTCCAGACAAGATGCTTCGGAGGGATACTGGGTTGCAGAGCTCGAAGCGGACACCACGCTGACCGCTGAATACCTCATGCTCCGCCGATTTCTCAATCGGGTCGATCCCGAGCGAGAGCGCAAGGCGGTTCGCTATCTCCGTGCCATGCAATTGCCCGATGGTGGGTGGCCAATTTTCTATGGCGGACCGTCGGAGATTAGCGCCTCTGTGAAAGCCTATTTTGCCCTGAAGTTGAGCGGCCTGTCTGCCGATGAGCCCTGTATGCTTCGCGCTCGCGAGCGTATCTTGGCGATGGGCGGTGTCGTCTGCGCGAATGTCTTCACAAAAATCACGCTGGCGTTGTTCGATCAGTACGATTGGAAGGGTGTGCCGAGCATGCCGCCCGAAATCATGCTCCTGCCGAAGCGGTTTTATTTCAGCATCTATGCCATTTCCTATTGGTCGCGCGCCGTCTTGATTCCCTTGCTGGTGGTGTTTGCCAATCAGCCCGTGTGCCGTATCCCTCGCGAACAAGGGATCGACGAGCTCTATGCCGAGCCTCGATCAGAGATTCGCTATTGCGATGTGCCGCCGTTTAACAAGGAACAACGGTGGTTCACGCCGCATAATTTTTTTGTTCAACTGGACAGAATCTTGAAACTATACGACCAGATGCCTCTCAGTTGGTTGCGCGAAAAGGCCTTACGTGAGGCGGCCACGTGGATGTTGGAACACCTCAATGGGAGCGGTGGGCTGGGGGGGATTTATCCAGCCATGGCAAATTCGATCGTGGCCCTTCGGTGTCTCGGTTATGAGGTCGATGACCCATTGGTGCAGAAAGCGTTGCGTGAGATTGAAGCGCTCGAAGTCTACGAGACGGTATCGCTTGACGATCAACGGGTTGAGACGCTGCATCTTCAGCCCTGCCACTCTCCCATCTGGGACACGGCGTTGCTGATGAATGCCCTGATCGAAACCGGGATGCCGCAGGACCACCCCTCGCTCCAGAAAGCGGGCGAGTACTTGCTCTCTCGTCAGACAAAAACGGTTGGAGATTGGAAGTTTTCATCCCCCAATGCGAAGCCGGGGGGCTGGTATTTTCAGTTTGAAAATGAGTTCTATCCGGATGTGGATGATTCGGCGGTAGTGTTGATGGCGCTGTCGAAAGTTCGGATAGGACAGACTCCCGAATCGCAAGAATCGATCCGGAGAGGGATGAATTGGGTTCTCGCGATGCAAGGGTCCGATGGTGGATGGGGAGCCTACGACAAGGATAATAATCGTATTGTCTTCAACTATATTCCATTTGCCGATCACCATGCCTTACTCGACCCGAGTACGTCCGACCTGACCGGGCGGTGTCTCGAGATGCTGGCGGCGTTGGGGTACGATCAGACCCACCCCGCCGTGGGCCCGGCTCTCCGGTTCCTCAGGCGAGAGCAGGAAACCGATGGAAGTTGGTATGGCCGATGGGGCGTGAATTATATTTACGGCACCTGGTCCGTTCTAGCCGGTCTCCGCGCGATCGGGGTGGATCTCTCAGATCCCTCTATTCAGCGTGCGGTTTCCTGGCTTGAGTCGAAACAGAATTCCGATGGCGGATGGGGTGAGTCGTGCTTGTCTTATGGTGACCCGGCGTGGAGCGCAAAAGGGGACAGTGCGCCTTCTCAGACGGCCTGGGCCATCATGGGACTCATGTCGGCAGGGATGGCAGACGCCTTCAGCGTCGCTCGCGGCGTCCAATATCTTCTCCGCCACCAAACAAAAGATGGATCGTGGAAAGAGGTTCGCCATACCGGCACCGGATTTCCTCGAGTGTTTTATCTCCGCTACCATTGGTATTGCCAATATTTTCCGTTGTGGGCTTTGGCCATGTATCGGAATCTACGGACGCACGGGAAGATGCGGGCTGACGAAGTACGTCAACAAGTATTCGCGTCCGGGTGTCATCGAGCCGATCATTGAACCGCTCGCCGGCGTCGTCCATTGGCGTGTGGCAACCCTTCTCAGGATCTTCAGTGAATCCCATCGCCATTTTTGCAGCGACTCACTGGGAACTCCAGGCGGTGCGGCTTGGGCTCGCAATGGATCGTGACGCGACCATCGACGGAGTCCGTTGCCATGTTGGACAGCAAGGGGATCGCACCTATTGGCTTATGCAAACCGGTGTCGGCCCGACGACGGCCCGTTCGGTTGCGGAAAGAGTGCTGAATGCACAGCCCATGTCGTTGGTCATGTCCACAGGTTTTGCCTGTGCGCTTGCGCCGGCTCAGGTGGGAGATCTCATCGTCGGCACCGGGGTGTCTTCTGTGCGTGGCGAAGGAATCTGGATGATGGGGAACGATCGAGCGCTCTGTGACGAGGCAGTGCGAGCCGACCTTCTCATCGTGGCGCAGCATGCGGGGTTGGTCGCCAGGGTTGGGACAATCGTGTCATCGGAGACTGTGGTGTGGCAGGCTGAGGAGAAGCGCCGGCTGCGAAGTGTGACCGACGCGATCGGGCTCGATATGGAAAGCGCGGCGGTGGGGGCGGTCGCGCAGGAGCGAGGCTTGCCGATGGCGATTGTGCGGACGGTATCCGATCTGGTGGATGAAGACCTTCCTCTTGACTTCAATCTGTTTCTCAGGCCCACTGGCTGGGTCAAAGGCATGCAGGCGCTCATCGGCCAACCGTCCAGCCTCGTGGGCGTGAATCGGCTTCGAAAGCAGAGCCGGGTGGCAGCGGATCGATTGACTGAATGGTTTCAGCACTATGCGGAGACAGGCAGTGCATCTCCTCGATTGCCCAGGTAGACGAGATGAACATGATTGAGCGGCTGGGCGCGTGGGCTGTCATGCGCGTGCGGGAGATGGGCCGCATGCTGTTGTTTGTCCTGTCGTCATTTGCCTGGCTGGCGCGGCCCCCGTTTCGATTCCATCAAATCATGAAACAGCTCCACTTTATCGGGTATCGCTCGACGTTCGTCGTCGTGCTGACGGCTGGCTTCACGGGAATGGTGCTGGCGCTGCAAGGCTATTATAGTTTGCGCAAATTCGGTTCCGAGGGGTTGCTGGGCTCCGCGGTGGCGTTGAGCATGATTCGGGAGTTGGGGCCGGTGTTGGCCGCGTTGATGGTGACCGCGCGGGCGGGATCGGCTATGACCGCCGAGATCGGCATCATGCGGATTACGGAACAGATCGATGCGCTCGATACCATGGCGATCAATCCGCGGCAATATCTCATCGCCCCGAAATTGGTGGCCGGCGTGCTCGGTGTTCCGTTGCTCGTCGCCATTTTCGATGTCGTCGGTATTTATGGCGGCTCGCTCGTCGGAGTGGATTTGTTGGGCGTGAGCGAGGGGGCCTATTGGAATTCGGTCCAATCTGCAGTGGAATGGAAAGACGTGTACGGCGGCATTCTCAAGTCGGTCACCTTTGGACTGATCGTCAGTTGGATCTGTTGCTATAAAGGGTTTTACACAAGGCAAAGCGCCGAGGGACTTGGCAGTGCGACGACGGAGGCGGTGGTCTTATCCTCGGTGCTCATCCTCATCGGGGACTACATCTTGACGTCGGTGCTGCTCTAGAAGACGTAAGGGGTAAGGGGTGAGGTGACGGGTACGAATGATTAAGCTGGTCGGTGTCGAAAAAAAATTTGCCGATCAGCCAGTTTTGCAGGGAGTCGATCTCACGATCCCTGTCGGCAAGATGACAACCATCATCGGCGGCAGCGGATCGGGAAAGAGTGTGCTCCTCAAGCACATGATCGGGCTCCTGCAGCCGGATCGTGGTGAGGTGTGGGTTGACGATGTGGAGATCTCTCGGTTGTCCGGCACGCGCTTGAACGATGTGCGGAAACGGTTTGCGATGCTCTTTCAGGGCGCCGCGCTGTTCGACTCGCTCTCGGTTTTCGAGAATGTGGCGTTTCCGTTGCGGGAGAAATTGCGTATGAAGGGCACGGAGGTGGTGCGACGGGTCGAGGAAAAGCTGAAGGAAGTCGGATTGACGGGTATGGGGCACAAGTATCCTGCTGAATTGAGCGGCGGCATGCGAAAGCGGGCTGGATTGGCGCGCGCATTGGTCATGGAGCCGGAGATTATCCTCTTCGATGAGCCGACGACGGGGTTAGACCCGTTGCTGGCTAAGTCGATTCACGATTTAATCGTGGCCATGCAGAGGCGGTTTGGTTTTACGGCGATCATGGTCAGCCATGAAATTCCGGAGATTTTCGGGATTTCCGATTGGGTGGCGATGCTTCGGAAAGGCAAGATCGCGTTGATGGCCACGGCTGCCGAATTTCAGCGGACCACCGATCCAGAGATTCAAGAATTCATTTCAGTCGGTGGGACTGTGGCGTTGCCTAGCCTACATGATTCATGACGGTTCGTTGCCCTTCGACTTGCTCAGGGTCCCGAGCCCAGTCGAGGGACGAAATCGCCGAGCCGCGTCGCGAGACGGTTCGACAGGCTCACCGTCCTGAGCAAAGTCGATGGACCGGCGCGCGGAGCCCGGAGGACCCGAGGCGTACTCGTGCAGTACGGTGAAGGTCTGAGGGGCGAGCCCGCTGGCCGCAGGCTCGTCGTAGCAGCGGATCGGCGATTGCAGTAGAAGTGCTCATGAATCATGTGGGCTCAATCGCTTGTCAGGTGAGAGGGGAGTAGCAAGGATGGAAAAAACCAAGTTGGAGATGGTAGTCGGCCTCTTCGTGTTGATCGGTCTGTTGTGCCTCGCATATCTGTCGATCAAGCTCGGCAAGCTCGAGTTGGTCGGCGGCGACGTCTATGAAGTCGAGGCGCAATTCAATAGCGCCTCGGGGCTCAAGCCCGGCTCGACGGTCGAAATCGCCGGCGTCGAAGTGGGTAGGGTCCGAGGGATTACGCTCATTGAAGATCGTGCCAAGGTCACATTGGCGGTCAGCAATCCCATCAAGCTCTATACGGACACCATTGCGTCCATCAAGACGCGGGGCATCATTGGAGAGAAATTCCTGGCATTGACTCCGGGAGGGGGTGGTGATCGGCTCAAGCCCGGTGGGACGATACGTGATACCGAGTCGGGCCTCGATTTGGAGGAGTTGGTGAGTCAGTATGTTCATGGCAAAGTGAATTGACGATCAGAGTAGAGCGTTGTCGCTCAAATTAGGGAGAAGAAGCGGCCATGTTGATTCGAGGAGTCACAATGATGGGGAAGTTCGCGCAACTCCTATGTGTGCTGGGATTGGCGTTGTGGTGTTCATGGGGTTTCGTTGTGCAGGAGGCTCGAGCGGGAGAAGCCACCGATGCGATGAAGGGCACGATCGACGAAGTGCTGAGGATCATACAGGATAAGGAGTTGAAACAGCCGGGGAAATCCGAACAGCGCCGGAAGTTGCTGGAAAAGGTGGTCGGCGAACGATTCGATTATCAAGAAATGTCACTCCGCACGCTGAGTATTTCGGAAGGCTTGCCCTGGAAGAATTTGTCGGAGAAGGAGCGGGAAGAGTTCGTCGGACTATTCCAAACGTTATTGGTGAACTTGTACGCTGACAAGGTCGAGGCCTATACCGGCGAAGGCGTCAAATATATCAATGAACGAACAGAAAAGGACTATGCCGAAGTGCGAACGAAAGTGCTGACCGGGAAGACGGAAATTCCGCTCGACTATCGATTGCTCAACAAAGGCTCGGTCTGGCGGGTCTACGATGTTGTGGTCGATGGCACCAGCCTCGTCCGTAACTACAGGGATCAGTTCAAGAGCATTCTTCGTTCTTCAACCTACGCCGACTTAGTAGACCAGCTTCGCAAGAAATCCAACAAGATTAAAGCCCAATAGCGCTCTCCGGGAGTTCCATGACAAGCCTGCGTAGGTGCATTGCCAGTGCCCTCGTGTTCCTTGCGACGACTGTCCTCGCGCTGCCGGAGTATGCGGGGGCCGGGGTCGAATATTTTCCGATTCCTGCCGTGTCCACCAGCAAGAACGATGGGAACGATGTCGGATTGATCGTTCCGATTCTGAAGACTGATCCTGATGGGGAGCTGAAATATCTCGTCGCCCCGTTGCTCATTCATAATTCCATTGTTGGGACGCGCGGGGCGATCAATCTGTTTCAATACGAGCCAGGGGGACGACAAATCCGGTTTATCGCATCGGCCGCGGAAAAGATCGAACGCAGAGTGCAATTCAGTTACGCCGATCCGGCCTTCAGTCAGGGGCGCTACTCATTAAACTTTGACGCCTCATTTTTCAAAAATGCCACAGCTCGGTTCTTTGGCTTAGGGCAAGCGACGTCAGAATCGGACGAAACGAATTACACCGCGCGTGAAGCCAGGGTGAGCTGGCGATTCGGGGTGTATGCCAACGAAGTCACCCAGATTGCCGTCGGTCAGCGATTTCGCCAAGTCGGTCTGGAGAGAGGCGCGACGGATCTTCCATTTACTGAGGAGCAATTCTCTGCTGTAGCGGGCGTTCAGGGAGAGTCCTACATCCTTGGACACCGGGCAACGTTCTATTACGATACGCGGAACAATCTCATCTCACCGACCGACGGGACGGCTGTGATGGCCTATGCGGAATTGAACCAGAATATTAAAAATGGCGATCACCCCATCTATTCGCGCTACGAATTCGATATCAAGAAGCTGTTCCCGAGTGAATCGAAGCGCTCGATTCTCGTCGTACGGGCGAACCTTCAGGCCACCATCGGGGATCAGGTGCCGTTCTTCGAGCAAAGTTCGTTGGGAGGGCAGAACAATCTGCGGGGCTATGGTGTCGATCGCTTTATCGACAAGAATCTTCTCGCATGGAGTATTGAGGAACGTATTCACGTGATGCGAACGAAGATTGCTGGGACGACGGCGGATTTTGAGATCGCGCCGTTTTTGGACACAGGACAGGTGTTCAATGACTACAAGGACGTCGCCTTTAATAATTACCGCATGACCCCGGGCATAGGGTTCCGCGGAATCGTTCGACCCAATGTCGTCGGACGCGTCGACTATGGATATAGCCGGGAAGGCGGCGCGGTCTTTGCCGGGCTCGACTTCCCGTACTGATGGATGGGCGTCCGAGGCGTACTAAAACAGGGTGCTGCGCAGAGTCGTTCTTGGAGCATGGTTCGTTGTCCGTTCTTCCCAGTCTGTACCACTGCGGCAACGCTTCGAATCGAACCTACTATATTTTTCGATCATCACTGTGGTATCTCAGATGCGCTCTCCACCACGTGAGAGATAGCCGAGTATGTCTTTCCCGCAGTCCCATGCGTAGCAGAGGATGGCTCTTTTGAAGCAACGCACCTATAGGAACAGTCAGGCGTGTATTGTTGACGGCCTCCTCGCGACTATACACAGGCAGCGTGAGGCGAATGGGGTCCTTCGAGTGCATAGAGACGGGTTACGCGCACCATCCCTGACGATTTGGGAGCAAGGGAGATTGTGAATGTCCGGTTATTGATGGTGCGTCGAGTAGTCCTTGCCGCATTCCTTCTCTCCTTTGTTTTCGAACCAGCAATCGTTCGGGCAGAGGGGTTTGGTCCGTTCCCTGTCAGGAATTTCCATCCGATCGATCAATTGGTTTTGAACATGCCGGGGGATCGTGCCGCCGTCTTGAAGAAGGGCGTGCTGGATATTCGAGCGGAGTTCGCGGAAACCGCAACCGTTTTTAATGATCAAGGTTCCCAGACTAACGTGAGGATGCACTTTGAAACCCTGCGGTCCGGTGTGTTTCTTCGGTACGGCGCGGCGGAGCGATGGGAACTCTCCGTGGAAGTTCCCGTGCTCTACCGCTCTCGCGGGTTTTTGGATGGACCCATCGAAGCAGTTGAAAACGCAACCTCCGGCTTGACGCCGGCTCGACAGGCGCTGGGCTCCGCCTATATATTCGATATCTCACGGGGAGGGCGCACGATTGCAAGTGGACGCGAGGGAGTCGTGGGATTAGGCGACAGCACGATCATGAGCAAGTACCAATTCCTTTTGGAATCGACATCGATGCCTGCGGTGTCAGTCCGTACGGCGATCAAGCTCCCGACGGGTGATGAAGGGCAATTCTACGGTAGCGGCAGTCCTGATTTCGGGCTTGGTTTGGCGGCTGAAAAGGGATTCGGCGGACGGTGGGTGATCTACCTTAACGTCAATGGAGTGGTCCCGACCGGCCGCATCGCGGGACTCGCGCTCCATCCGACGTATTCCAGCCTTGTCGCCGTGGAGTATCTGTGGTCGCAGAATTTTTCCCTCACGGCGCAGTTCGATTATTGGTCCACACCGTTCCGTGGTGTAGGCACACGAGTGCTGGATAAAGGCGTGACGGAAGCAGTGGGAGGATTCAGCTACCGTTTCCTGCCAAACTTCTTGTGGCAGGCCTATGTCGTGGAGAATCTCGACTTCATCACCGGAATTGCTGCAGACTTGACAGTCTCGACATTGTTGACCTATCGAATCGAACCGTGAGTGAGCGAGAATTGCGGTAACCAAAAGCTAACCTCTTGACAACATGGGACTCCCATGTGACACTCACCCCTGCGAGCGTCTAAACTTCCACCGTGCTTCTCCACTACTTGTCTGAGCCCAGGTCGTTGATATCGTGTGAGTATTGACGCAAAGGAGAATTTGTCATGTCGATCTTGAAAACTATTCATGGCCCGGACGATTTGAAACGGTTATCACCGGAGCAGTTTCCTGCTTTGTGTCAAGAGCTCCGGGAGCAAATTATCGGCGTGGTATCCAATGTCGGAGGGCACCTGGCTTCAAACCTCGGAGTGATTGAACTCACGGTGGCCTTGCACTATCTGCTCAATCCTCCCAAGGATAAGATCGTATGGGACACGAGCAATCAAGCGTACGCGCACAAGCTCCTCACTGGGCGGCGGGAGCAGTTTCACACGCTTCGACAGTACGGGGGATTGAGCGGGTTTACGAAACGTGAAGAAAGCGTCTACGACACGTTCAATGCAGGCCACGCGGGAACCGGCGTGTCCGCGGCGTACGGTATGGTCGAGGCGCGTGAGCAGTTGAAACAACGACACAAGGTCGTCTGCATTGTCGGCGATGGGGCCATGACAGCCGGCATGACGCTGGAAGCCCTGCACCATGCCGGAGGGCTGGGAAAAAACTTCCTGGTCATTCTGAACGACAATCAAATGTCCATCTCAAAAAATGTCGGAGCTATCTCCTCCTATTTGAACCGGACCTTTACCGGTGAGTTTTATGCCAAGATGCGGGAGGAAACAGGACAACTGTTGGGTAAGATTCCCCATATCGGATCAGATGTGCAGAAGTGGGCCCGCCGGGCTGAAGAGCTGGCCAAGGGCGCGATTCTCCCAGGGCTGCTCTTTGAAGAGCTCGGGTTCAGGTATGTGGGGCCGATCGACGGACATAACTTTGAGCATCTGTTGCCCACCTTGGACAACGCGTTGAAGATGAAGGGGCCAGTGTTGCTTCATGTCATTACGAAAAAAGGGCTGGGCTATGAGCCTGCGGTGAAGAATCCGGTGTGGTTCCATGCTTGTCCGCCTTTTGTCCGGGAGACGGGAGCTCCGGCGAAGAAAGCGGCGCGGCCGTCCTACACGCAGATCGCCATTGAATCGTTGGTGAAGTTGGCTCGAGCGGACAAGCGGATTGTCGCGATCACGGCTGCGATGTGCGAAGGGACCGGCCTCAACATATTCGAGAAAGAGTTTCCGAACCGGATCTACGATGTGGGGATTGCCGAGCAGCATGCGGTCACATTCGCAGCTGGGTTGGCGGCGCAGGGCCTTCGACCAGTGGTGGCGATGTATGCCACATTTTTGCAGCGCGCATATGACCAGGTGGTTCACGATGTCGCGACGCAAAATTTGCCGGTTACGTTCTGCATTGATCGCGGTGGGCTGGTTGCGGAAGACGGGACGACGCACCACGGCGCATTTGACTATGCATATCTGCGCCACATGCCGAACATGGTCGTCATGGCGCCGAAAGATGAAAACGAGTTGCAGCATATGCTGAAGACCTGCGTCCAGTATGACGGGCCGGCCTCGGTGCGGTACCCGCGTGGATTGAGTCTGGGCGTGACGATGGATCAGGAGGCGAAGGCCCTACCGATCGGAAAAGGCGAGCTGTTGCGCGATGGGACGGACGTGGCGATTGTCGCCATCGGCGTGCCGGTCTCACATGCGGTAACGGCGGCAACCAGGCTTGAGGAAGAGGGTATTTCCACGGCAGTGGTGAACGCGCGTTTCGTGAAGCCGCTGGATCAGAATCTGATCGTCGAGGTGGCCAAGCGCGTTCGGTATGTGGTGACGGTTGAAGAAGGCTGTAAGATGGGCGGGTTCGGCTCAGCCGTGCTCGAAGCCCTGTCCGATGGCGGGGTCACGCATGTGACGACGAAGATTTTGGGGTTGCCTGATTGGTACATTGAGCAAGGGCCTCAAGATCTCCTGCGCGAACGATATGGGTTGACGGCGGAAGGTATCTATCAGAGCGTGAAGGAACTCATCGGCAAGACACCGGCTTCTTCTCGGGAAGAGTTCACGTTGGCTGCATCGATCGATCATCTGCCTCATGGAGATGAGCAGGGGAGCTGATAGAAGAGGTAAGGCGTAAGGGGTGAGGGGTAAGGCGAGTAGACCAGAATGCACATCACCAGACGGAAAACGCGGCAGATTCAAGTCGGTAAGCTCAAGATCGGTGGAGACGCGCCCGTGTCCGTGCAGTCGATGTGTTCGACCGATACGCGCGATGTTGCGGCGACGATCGAGGAGATTCGCCGGTTGGAGGCCGCGGGGTGCGAAGTGATCCGCGTGGCCGTGCCGGACGATGAAGCGGCGGCGGTGCTGCCCAAGATCAAAGCCTCGATGACCGTACCGCTGATCGCGGATATTCATTTCGACCATCGGTTGGCATTGAAAGCGGCCAAAATTGTGGACTGCGTCAGGATCAATCCGGGTAATATCGGGGCTTGGTGGAAAGTCGAAGAAGTCATCAAGGCTGTGAACGAACGGGGTATTCCGCTGCGTGTCGGTGTGAATGGCGGATCGCTCGAGCGGCCCTTGTTGGATAAATACGGCTGGCCGTCCCCGGAAGCCTTGGCTGAATCGGCGCTCAACGCTGTCCACGCGCTCGAAGACGTGGGATTCACGAACATGAAGGTGTCGCTCAAAGCGTCGGATGTGCACCATGCGATCGATGCCTATTGGCTGTTTGCGCACCAGTCGGACTATCCCCTGCACATCGGGATTACCGAGGCAGGAACGGCGATGACCGGGGCTGTCAAATCCACCATGGGTTTGGGCTATTTGCTCTCGCAGGGCATCGGCGACACCTTGCGTGTGTCGCTCGCCGCTGATCCGGTCGAAGAAGTGAAGGTAGGGTTCGAGATCTTGAAGTCGCTCGAACTGCGCCATCGAGGGATCAACGTCATTGCCTGTCCTACCTGTGGCCGCGTTGAGATCGATGTCGTGAAGCTGGCCAATGAACTGGAAAAGAAGCTGGGCCATATTAAGACTCCGCTCAATGTGTCGGTCCTCGGCTGTGTCGTGAACGGAATCGGCGAAGGGAAGGAAGCGGATATTGGAATCGCCGGCGGCGAAGGCAAAGGCATCCTGTTCAAGAAAGGCAAGCTCGTCCGAAAGGTGCCGATCGAAGAGTTGATGGATACGTTGATTTCAGAGGTCGAGTTGATGGCCAAGGAAAAAGACGCTGAAGAGAACGGGGCGGCCCCGGCTCCTTCGAACGAAGGATGGGAATCTCTCGAGCCTGAATCCGATCGATCCTCGACACTCGGAAAAGAAATTCCTGTTCTTTCCAGTAAGCGGTAGATCTCTCCTGCCTCTAGCCTCTTGCACCTCGTACAGTTATAATGCGCCTCCCACGGGGCGCCGTACCCAAGTGGTTAAGGGAGCAGTCTGCAAAACTGCGATGCAGCGGTTCGACCCCGCTCGGCGCCTCCAAATTTCGCCTCACGGCGAAATTTGCCCTGAGCTTGTCGAAGGACAAACCGACGAACCTCAGTTGCGCGGCTCTTCAAGCGTGGCCTTCCGATTTGGCCGCCGGATAAACCCCAGAGTTCTCTCTTCCCCGTATCGTCGGCTTTTCTCATTGAAGTGATATAGGCTGCACGCCCCTGCCGGCCATCGGGCTCCCTGCCTCTCGGAGCGACCCTTCCGGGCCCGTTCCGGCGGAAGGCCTTCTGGAATTCCTTCAGGCGCGATTTGTCAATCGCGCAACTTCAGTCAGTTCTAGGAGCCTGACCGACACTGACCGTTCTACTGCGGCGAAAGATCAGCGACCATCTGCGTCGTTCTCGGCCAGGAAAAATCCTCTATGTATTCCAGCGAATACACCTCCGGTTTTTTCTGGCCTGCGGCCTTGCATCTGGCCGCGCCTCCTTCGCCTCGACACGAAGGCAATGTCGGTCAGGCTCCTGGGTTTCCTTCCTGGCCGCGCCTCGGTGGGTCCCCGCTCCTAGCCCGCATTACTCCTGACGGTTCGTGGTGAAATCGCGCAGTCGCGTTGCGAGACGGGCATGCGGAGCTGCGAGGCCCTCAGCGCTACCAATATTAGTAGTTCTGTGCTAGTGTTTCAGGATGGATGCGTCCAAGTCTGCTTCTGCGTACAAGGTCGTCTTTTATCGGACGCCCCAGGGAGCTGAGCCGGTCAGAGAATGGCTACAGTCTTTGAATAGAAGTGAGCGGCTTCAGCTTGGGCAGGCTATTCAAGTGTTGCAAATGAATGGTCCTGCGCTGTCCATGCCGTATGCGTGCCCGCTGGGCAGGGGGCTCTTTGAGCTGCGGGAGAGAGTGGGCAAGGTTCGTTATCGGATTTTCTATGCGTTCGATGGTGGCAGGGCAGTGATACTTCTTCATGCGGCGATGAAGGACCAGCGAGTACTGGAAGACGACCTCGCATTGGCTCGGCGAAGGTTAAAGGACTATTTAGAGAGGAGATAGGCAATATGAAAGCCAGGAAAGTATCCAAAGCTGCTGGAAGTTCATTCGATGGCTGGTTGAATGAACAAGACGATGCGTTCAAGGCAGAGGTCATTGCCGGGGCGATGAAACGTCAATTTGTGATGAAGCTTCGGGCGATGATGAAGGCACAAAGCATCGGCGTAAACACGCTGCAGAAGATGTTGGGCACAGGACCTTCTCAGGTGCAACGACTGTTAGATCCTGAGGATATCGGCATTTCGTTGAAGTCGATTGCCAAGCTGCTCGCCGTTCTTGGCATGGCGGGACAAATTGCTGTTGAGCCTAAACTGTCGAAGAAGAAGGTGGCGTGAGTGTGACTGCTCCAGGGGCTCGTCAATTCTCAGAGCTGCAGCTCCGGGCGCTCGATCTGCGGCTCAAGCAGCTCGATGTCGAAAGGGTCGAGGTCCTTCAGGCTATCAAGGAGCTCAAGAGAGCGGCTGATCGGGAACCTGAGCCGACTCAGGTTATCGAGTACGTACAGTTGGGTCGGTCGCTGCGAGATTCAGCCCCTGTCACTCCAGACGAACAGATAGCAGTGTTCCTGCAGCTGTTCCGTTGCCGTGAAAGCGTCTATCCTAAGCGATGGGAAAACGCCAAGTCTGGAAAAAGCGGGTACGCTCCGGCCTGCCGCAACGAATGGGTGCAGCCACTTTGTCAGAAACCAACGATCAAATGTACCGACTGCCGCAACCAGGCGTTTCTTCCTCTCAACGAAAACGCGGCTCAAGCGCATCTTCAGGGGCAGTTGACGATCGGAACGTATGCGATTGATGCGGATGATTCGTGCGCGTTTCTCGCATGCGATTTTGACGGCTCAGGATGGAAGGAAGATGTCAGCGCGTATAGAGAGAGTGCAAGGGCGCTTGGAATCGAAGTGGCGGTGGAGCGATCGCGTTCTGGGCAAGGAGCGCATGCGTGGATTTTCTTTGACGGAAAAGTTCCCGCTCGGCTTGCTCGCAATGTGGGCACGCTAATTCTCTCACGCTGTCTTGAGGCTCGGCGCCAACTCAGCATGAAGTCATTTGATCGCTTGTTTCCCAGCCAGGATGCAGACCTATCCGCATGCACGGTTCATTTTTTCTGGAGAGCTTCGTCCGAATGAAATGATGTTGCCTCGGGGCCTGCTTGACCGGATGACCCGCATCTTATCGGGAGCGGGCGCCCAAGTCGTCATGCGCGATGAGCGGCTGGCCAAGAGACGAATCAAAGTTGAATTCGCTGGAGAACTGACTCAATCTCAGAAGGAAGCGGTCAAGGCCCTTAAGAAAAGCGAGATCGGCGTACTCGTTGCTCCTCCAGGGTTCGGCAAAACGGTGGTGGGTTGCGCGCTGATCGCCGAACGACATGTGTCCACGCTCGTCTTGGTGCACAGACAACCCCTTCTCGATCAGTGGAAGGAGAGCATGATCAAGTTCCTTGGATGCCATCCGAAGGGTGTCGGGATGCTTGGTGGCACGAAGAAGACCACAACGGGCAAGCTTGACTTGATGATGCTCCAGACGTTGACTCGAATGGGAGACATCCGCGAGATAGCTCAACAGTACGCGCACGTCATCATCGATGAGTGTCATCATATTCCCGCAGTGTCATTTGAGGGGGTCCTCAAACAGCTCCCCGCACGGTATGTGTTGGGCCTGACCGCTACGCCGTATCGAAAGGATGGTCTTGAGGATATTCTCTTTCAGCAGTGTGGTCCGGTGAGACATGAAATCCTGTTCGCTGATGAGGGCAAGCTCGAAAAAACAGTCACCATCTTTGAGACCGGCTATTGCTTGCCCCGCGAATCGGGACACAAACCGGCCTACCATGTCTTGATGCATGGTCTTGTCAATGACACCGGAAGAAATAATCGGATTGCGACAGACGTGGTGAAGGCCCTTTCGGCAAAGCAGTTTCCACTCTTGATTTCTGACCGGAAGGAACACCTTGATGCGCTGACAAAGGGAATCGAAACCCTGGCGAAAGCGGAGGCGCCGTTGGCTCAGCTCGCGGTGGTCCGACTCGATGGTGATGTGTCCCTCAAAGAACGACGTCTCGCGCTTGCACGAATCCGTGAAGTCAGAAGTCAAGGCGTCCCTCTGCTCATGGTCGCCACGGCGTCATTGATCGGCGAAGGGGTTGATGTGCCTGAACTGGATACGCTTGTCTTGGCGACGCCGCTCTCATTCGAAGGACGAATGGTCCAATATGCAGGCCGACTCCACCGCCTGGTTGACGGGAAAACCCGTGTTCGAATCGTGGATTATGTCGATTCGAGCAACGCCATGCTTCTGAGCATCTATCGGAACCGAGTCAAGGCGTACCGCAAGATGGGATACGAGATTTGCGAACCCCTTGACATGCTGGGCGGAAGCCCATCGCGAACGCGCTGGAAGGTTGCTGCCGCAGAACAGCAAGGGCTTGAGCTAGGATAGAAATGGAGTTGGTGAAAATGAAAGAGGTCGAGGAATAAGTAGACCGCCCGTTCAAGGATTATTATTAGCGTCTGGTGGGCGCGTAAACCCGCATTATTCACGAGTTCGTGACGAAACTGCTGAGACGCCACGCGAGACGGGTGCGCGGAGCCGCGAGAAAAGCGGTCACCGAAAGTAAAAGGTCTTGTAATCATACATCCAAAGGGTCAAAAGGGGTGAGTATTGACTCATTGGGCTGAGTCTGAGTGCACGGCGCGGCGGACCTGCTGCTCGTGTTGGGCATCCCGGTGCACCGCGTAGGCTGTTGCGAGCCGGCTAATTAGCGAGGGATCGCGCTGTAAGCGCCGCCCCAGCCCCACGGTCTGTCAGGCCGCTCCAGTCCCGTGCGAGAAAGACCAGCATGGCCCACGATGGGACCATCTCACGCTGCCGTCACGGAGCCGCGCAGCGCGCGGGGAGGCGCCGCATAAGTCAATACTTGCCTGACCCCATTTCTTTTATTCAACAGGTCATCCGATTCAAGCGGAATCGTTCGTGCCGGAAGCTGATGCCCCACAACGGCTTGCCGAAGTAGCATTGCAGCAAGTGACGCAGGCGGCCCAGTCTTGGTGGCAGGGGCTAATACATATGCCAGATGGGGTCGCTGGGACTTCGTTGGGGTTCGCTGGAACTGCTGCACCAGACTTCATGCTCAAACATGTAGCGACTGGTTGGCAATTTGATCGCACGCAGAAGGACGGGTATGCAGGAGGCAGTCAGGGTGGCTTGGACAACGATCTTCTCTTTGCGGAGAAAATCCCGTTTGAATCCTTCCAGCTCCGATCGGGACTGGTCGGTCAGGGGAACAGGTTCATAAGCTCCTCCCCCTTCTCCAATGGAGCAGCCAGCTTGAGCCAGGGCGAGAATGCTCAAAATCAGAGCGCACTTCAGCATAATCTCTCCTTTGGTACGCTCACCTTACCGCCTGATAGGTAACCTAGCAATGAATCGCTGACTTTTGGAGGCGGGTTAGCTTGGAGACGGATGGAAATTGACGGACGGTGAGATTGGGTGCTAGAATCCCCAACGATTACAA
The DNA here is from genome assembly GCA_030456405.1 of Nitrospira sp. The sequence continues at coordinate 1,223 of JAKDNQ010000014.1, read as the reverse complement.
CCTGCTAGTTCGGTGGCCGGACTGCCGCTGTTACCAATACAGATTGAAACGAAGGAGAGAGGATGGCCGTTCCACTTTCCCAGATGGCGACTGTTACGAAGTATGTGCTTTCCCAGAAGCTGAGCGGGGTGAAGCGGTATCCGCTTGTGCTGATGTTGGAACCCCTTTTTCGATGCAATTTGGCTTGTGCCGGCTGCGGAAAGATTCAATATCCTGATCATGTGCTGGATAAGCGGCTCACGCCCGAGCAATGTTGGGCTGCTGCAGAGGAATGCGGGGCGCCGATCGTCAGCATTCCTGGCGGCGAACCGATGATCCATCCTGAGATGCCCGCGATTGTCCGTGGGTTGGTCGAGCAGGAGCGGTATATCTATCTCTGCACCAATGCGATTTTGATGGAGCGAAAGCTCGACGAGTATCAACCCTCGAAGTTTCTGACGTTTAGCGTTCACATGGACGGGCTGAAAGACGAGCACGATTTGGCGGTTTGCCGGGACGGAGTCTATGACGTGGCGGTGAAGGCGATCAAGGCGGCGCTGAAGCGGGGGCACCGGGTCACGACCAACACAACGCTTTTTGACGATGCCAATCCTGAGCGAGTACGGAAATTCTTCGATGCCATGATGGCGCTCGGAGTCGAAGGGATGATGATTTCGCCAGGGTACAGCTATCAGAAAGCTCCTGACCGGCAGCATTTTCTGAAGCGAGAACGTACCAGGGAACTGTTTTCTCGTATTTTGGGAAACCCGAAGAAAACATGGCAGTTCAATCAGTCGCCGCTGTTTTTGGATTTCTTGATGGGGCGGCGGGAGTATGAATGCACGCCCTGGGGAAATCCGACCTATAACGTATTCGGTTGGCAGAAGCCTTGCTATTTGCTCCAAGAGGGCTATGCGAAGACGTTCCGTGAACTGATGGAGAGCACGGAGTGGGATCACTACGGAACAGGGCGGAATGAGAAATGTGCCGATTGTATGGTGCATTGCGGTTATGAGCCGTCTGCCGTTGAGGACACATTTGGCACGCTGTCAGGGTTTGGCCGAACTGTTAAGCTGAGGATGCTCCCGACTTCTCGTTAATTGTTAACCGTTCAACGTGAATCGTAAGAGAAAGTTCCTGAGGCTCTTTCATTTAACGAATAACGATTCACGGTTAACGATCTCTTGCAATGACCGACACCAAGAACCATAGTAAGGAGGGGGTGGCTGGATCGCTCGAAGGCC
>JAKDNQ010000384.1 GCA_030456405.1 Nitrospira sp. | reverse complement strand
GGCCGGATCGAACCGACCGAACCCGTGATGATCGGCCGGACCCCGCTCCGCCTGTGGGCCATTCCCGGGAAGAAGCATCTGACCAAATTTGGCCAAGATATTGCCGCGGCATCGCTTTCATTCTTTGAGAGCTACTATGGGATCCCCTATCCAGGCGGCAAGCTGGACCTTCTCGCTATTCCGGACTTCGCCTCAGGGGCCATGGAGAATCTCGGCGCGATCACCTACCGTGAAACGGCCCTGCTGGTCGATCGGCGGAGCGCCACACACGGTGAATTGGAGCGCGTGGCCGATGTGGTTGCGCATGAAAATGCGCACATGTGGTTTGGCGATCTGGTCACCATGTCCTGGTGGAACGGTCTCTGGCTGAACGAAGCCTTCGCGACGTTCATGGAGATGCTGGCCGTCGATGCCTGGAAACCGGAATGGAAACGATGGGACAATTTCGGCATCGCTCGCGCAGCGGCCTTTTCCGTCGACGGGCTGCACAGCACCAGACCGATTGAATTTCCTGTGCAAGCACCCAAAGACGCCGAAGCGATGTTCGACGTGCTGACCTACGAAAAAGGCGCATCGGTGCTCCGGATGTTAGAGCAGCACATCGGTCCGACGGTCTTCCGCGACGGAGTCCGAGACTACCTCCACACACATGCCTATGGAAACGCGGACACGAACGATCTCTGGGTGTCGTTGGGAAAGCTCGCCAAACAGCCGGTGCCTGAGCTTATGGACAGCTGGATTTTCCAACCAGGGTTCCCGCTCATTACTGCCGAGATCAATCAGTCGGGCCAGCTTGTCCTGTCCCAGCAGCGCTTCACATATCTGCCTAACTCAGCACTCAGCACTCAGCACTCAGCAGCCCCCACATGGCATATTCCTCTTCAAATACGAGTCACTGCAGGCGGCAAGACCAGCCCCTCACGCATGTTACTGACGGAGAAGAACACGACAGTTCCCCTCCCCGAGGATTGGGAGTCCGTGCTCATCAACGAAGGAGGTCATGGATTCTATCGGGTACGGTATGCGCCAGAGCTGCTCGGGCGAATACTGAACGCCGGCTTTGATCGACTCCCCGCCACTGAGCGGTTCAACCTCATCAGTGATGCTTGGGCGACCACCGTCGCAGGCCTCATGCCCCTCACAGACTATCTTGACCTGACAGCTCGCTTCACCACAGAGCGGGACAAGAATGTTTGGGCTGTATTACTCGACTCCTTCTATTTCCTGAACCGGATCATCACTGTGGAGGATCGTCCTGCGCTCGAAGCATTCATACGAGGCCGGGTCGGTTCGGCTGTCGAAGACTTGGGTTGGGAGCCTCAACACGATGAGAGCGAGCTGACGAAACAACTGCGAGGTGAACTAATCGGCGCACAGGGTAAACTCGGCAACGATCCGGCTATCCAGCGACATGCAGCTGAGCTATACCGGACGTACCGCAACGACTCAACCGCCGTCGACCCCAATATCGTGCCCTCTCTCATTGCGATTCTCGCACATACGGGCGATGCCACCAGATACGCAGAATTTGACGAACGGTTCCGTACCGCCGCCACTCCGCAAGAAGAACGTCGCTATCTCTTTTCGCTCGCATCATTTCAGCCCAAGGCCTTACTCGAACGCACCCTCGCCCGCACCGTCAGCGGAGAAATCCGCACGCAAGACGCGCCGTTTATCGTCAGCGCCATCCTGGGCAATGTGTATGGCCGGGAATCGGCTTGGACGTTCTTGAAAACAAACTGGGAGAAGATGGACCAATTGTTCCCCAAACAAGGACTACGCCGCATGTGCGGCGGGATTGCCCATCTGGCCACACCTGAACTCGAACGAGACGTGCGGGACTTTTTCATGACGCGTAAGATCGACCTCGGTGGGAAAACACTCGAACAATATCTCGAACACTTGAAGATCGCCGTCACGGTCCGGGAACGAGACAGCCGCGCCTTACGCGCCTACCTGGATAGATACCGATAGACCGTTGTTGGCGGGGAAGGAGCCCCTAACAGGCTGCGGAAAAACTCGATTGCTGCGTAATACGCCTCGATCAGCTCACGTGTCGTGTCGGTGTCAGAATAGCACGCAGGATGCGCAAAAAGGCCGTCCAGCAAGGCCGCAGTGAGCGAAGAGGCGAGGCGTGCGCTTCGGTGCGTTGAGCCTCTGAGCGATGCAAGAACGCCGCTGGCGGACTTTTTCCGCATCCTGCTAAATAGTGCGAAAGGGGCCGGCATCGATTTGAGGCGATTCAACAGGCTATAGTAGACTGATGGGATGCAGCATGGCGCCACGCGGGAGGGGCTGATGATACCGACTCTTCGCCTGTTGCTGGTGTGTTTGGCGGTTGTCAGCACAGGCTGCCTAGTCGGCTGCTCCGACAACGGATCGAACCAAGACTCCCTGCCATCGCTACCACAATCGAACGATCTGCGGCTTCAACCGATCAGTACCAGTCTGAGTTCATCGATTTTCATGACCGCACCGGCCAATGACACCGGCCGTCTTTTTATTGTTGAGCAGGGTGGCCTGATTCGAATTTTCGATGTGACAACCAGTTCGCTGCTCGCGACACCGTTCCTCGATATCAGCGGCCTCATTTCGGCAGGTGGAGAGGAAGGGTTACTGGGGATGGCGTTCGATCCCCAATACGCAGTCAATCGCCGGTTCTACATCTATTACACGAACACGGCTGGTAACATTGTCATCGCTCGTTACCTGCGAGCTGCTACGAGCGCAAACCTTGCCGATTCATCTTCGGCCACGCCGCTTCTCACGGTGCCGCACCCGACCTTCTCGAACCACAACGGCGGCATGCTGGCGTTTGGTCCAGATGGGTGTCTGTATGCAGGAACCGGCGATGGAGGAGGTGGCGGCGACCCTAGTAACAATGGCCAGAATCCGTCGTCGTTGCTCGGGAAACTCCTTCGGCTCGATCCCGATACAGGGGGCGCCTGCAGCAATGTCATCATTAATCCGTTTGTCCTCGGCGGCGGCGCGCAGCAAGTTTGGAGTCTGGGCTTAAGGAATCCGTGGCGTTTCTCCTTTGACCGCCAAACCGGCGACCTCTACATCGG
>JAKDNQ010000383.1 GCA_030456405.1 Nitrospira sp. | reverse complement strand
AGCACACTTTCGTTGCCGGCGCTGTCGTAGGCGGACAAGGCGAAAAAGTAGGTCTGGCCCTTCGTAAGATTGGAGACGATGTAGCTCGTGGCGATATCTGCAAAAAACGGTGATCCGGCAAAATCGTATCTGCCGGATGCTGTACCGATATATAATTTATAGCCGGCCAGGTCAGGTTCCCGATTTGCCTTCCATGCGAGTGTCACATTCCCCGTCGATCCGCTAGGAGGAGGAGAAGTTGATGATGGAGTCGACCGGGGAGGAGAAGTTGATGGTGGAGTCGACGGGGGAGGGGGTGGCGGAGGTACGGTGACCACAGGCGTTGGTGGTTGCAACAAGCTTGCGATGGCAGAATTTCTGAACAAGTTCAATGTCGATCGTGAGCCGCCAAAGGAGGCCGTGCCGTTTCCTGCTGATGACGCCGTCGAGTGAACACCTGCCGCTCCGGCCAACGGAGAGGGAGTGGTTGGGATGGCCACATGAGCGCTCGTTGAAGTCATTCCAGCACGAAGTGCCGGCATCGATGTTGTGGCGGGTGTCGTGGGGGTACTGCCTTGTTCGGCGTCGGTTGTCGTCTGCGTGACCTGTCCGGCTGCAATGTCTGATGTCGGTACTGCCAGGGGCAAGTGAGATGGGGGCACAGGGGCAGTGACTGAAGCAATGGCTGGACGCTTGGTCAATGTCTGGTGATGCGGTATTGCGATGGTCGGTGGAACAGTCGTAGCCCTGGATGGTCCGACAGGATTTGTTATACGGGTCGGCTCATCGCTGGAAGATTGGAGGATAGTTCCGTGAGTTGTGGCGGAGGGAACAGCGGACTCAATGGTTGAACGATGAAGTAAGCTATGACGGTGTGGCATCTCCTGTTCTGCAGCTGAAACCATAGTGGGCATCGCTGCAGCATGAAAAACGAGGATGAGTATTGCTGCAATGACGGCATGTTGGAATCGGGGTGGCGCCATGTCTATCACAGAATTATTCCTGGCAGGTTATTCTCTATCCAGTTAGATGGAGACGGCTGTTCCTCGTGTATGTTCAGGCATCGATCCGTTGCGCTTCTGTATTGTGTCGTGGACGAGCATGATACGCCAGAAAATATTCATTTAATCCGGGTATGCCCACGGCAGCGACAACGCATCTGCTCGTCTCTCCTCGCCTCGCGATGGAGGCACGGTCGAGCAGTTTTCTTGGGACACTGGGTTTGTGCGAGCAGCTGATCGGAATTATGAGAAGAGGAGGGCGAGAAGGAATAATATTGCCAATGAACACAGCGAGGTAAAGTAGAGTATGCCGGTTCGATCGCTCAGCCAGGCGGTCTTCCATCCATGGGGATAGAGTGCCTGATGTTCTTCGACTAGGCCTTCCTCATAAAACCCCAGGGCTTGTTCGAGCTGAACCAGGACTTGTTTGGCCTGCCGGTGACGGTATTGCTGTTGAACGATCAATCCACAGAACAAGCCGCACCAGATCAAGCTCGCGAGCATGATGAAGACGGTGTCGAAGGCTGTCAGCCGAGCCTTGTACGGACTCAAGACAAACGCAAAAAGCATGGTGATCAGACCCAGTGAGCCTACGACTGTGAGCCGCATCATCTGTTCGCGCCGTTGGTAGACTTCCTCTTTATAGAGGGGATAGAGAACCGTCAAGACCTGTTGGACGCTTTCTGTAATCATGCGCGATCTCGTAGTAGAATGCTGAAAAGGCTGGCCTTTTGCGAATGCTTGTATGCCGTGCTCGTTGCTCGAAAATCTCTAGGTTCTGATCGTGAGATGGGTCACGAGCCAATCGCTGATCGATGTGGTCATCTGATGAAAGTCTTCCCTCCGGGTGAACTGGTGATCGGCGTCCGGTAGGAGGTCCAACCTCTTCACCCCTCCAAGACTGGCATACAATCGCCGACTTTGATGAATGGGGACACATTCATCCCGTTCACCCTGGACAATCAGCGTAGGCGCAGTAATGTGTTCAGCCGGCCTATAAGCGATCTGCTTGAGGCAGTCTTCGTAAAAGCCATATCGCAATCGGACTCGATCTGACCCTCCCATCATGTTTGGAATCGTGCTGGTGGCTTGCCACCGTGCCAATTCTTTCAGCCCAAATGTTATACGAAGCTCTTCCGCAAAGTCCACCACGGGACATTTGAGAGCGAGGCAGGCGATATCGTGACGCTGGGCGGCCGTCAGGATCGCGACGAGCCCTCCAAAGCTGGAACCGACTAACCCGATTCGATCATAGCCTCTGGCGATCACTAGATCTAACGCGGTTTGGGCTTGATGCACAGCCAGGGTTGTCGTGAGTTCTTCGAACGGTCCGTCGCTGTCTCCTTGACCGAAAAAGTCGAATCGAAACGTCGCCATTCTCTGTTCGTGAAGAAGGCGGGTCAAGGCCTTGTTGGTCGTACTGTTTTTGCTTGAGAGAAATCCATGACACAGCAAGGCGAGACGCGTCGTCGGTTCGTCAGGCGTGCTCAGAATCGCGGCGATGCGGTGACCATGGCGATCATGAAATGTCAGGGCTTCTTCCATAGAGTGGTGCTCAGTTCGAGGCCTGAAGGAAAACCATTTCTGTACGGAAAGACCTTCGATGGTCGTCCTGGATGATGCAACAGGAAATCACTACTGCAAGATGCTCAAAAAGACTGTCCAGCAAGGCCGCAGCCGATGAAAGCACTGGAGGCGTAGCCTCCGGGCTACGTTGAGGATGCTTTCGAGGCGAGAACGCCGCTGGCGGGCTTTTTCAGCATTTTGCAGTTAAGTTTTTAGAAAATAGAAATGATTCGTCGGCCCCGTGCCATGACCGATTGCCAGGCTATGGCGAAGGGCCTCGGTGAGATAGGTCTTGGCTGTCTGTACAGCATCGTTCACGGATTTGCCTCGTGCGAGATGAGCGGCGATGGCTGAGGCGAAGGTGCAGCCGGTGCCATGCGTATGAGGGGTATCGATGAACTCCCCTTTGAACACATTGAAAAAATTCCCGTCATAGAGCAGATCTGTGGCTCGCTCTGTCAGCAAATGACCGCCTTTGATCAGCACATACTTGCAGCCGAACTTGTGAATGATTTTGGCTGCGCGGCGCGC
>JAKDNQ010000382.1 GCA_030456405.1 Nitrospira sp. | reverse complement strand
AGACGACGAGCTTGTCTCCGCCCCTCTCGATATAACCGCCTCCGGCATTTTGATTGTTGCCTGTCACGGCGGCGTGGACTTGGTGCAACGTGAGCCCAAAGCTCGTCAATCGATTCGGATCGACGAGCACTTCATACTGCTTCGCCAGGCCACCCAATGTGTCGACATCCGCAAGACCTGGGACGGCGCGCAGCATCGGACGGATGACCCAATCTTGAAGGGTCCGCAACTCCATCAAGGTCTGCGTCGAGCCCTCGACGAGATACATAAAGACTTCGCTCAATCCCGTACTGACCGGTCCAAGCATCGGCTCCGCGCTTTCCGGTAGACGAGCGCGCGCCTGGAGCATCCGTTCCAAGACGAGTTGCCGGGCGAAATAGATATCCATCTTGTCTTCAAAGACCACTGTAATCACCGAGAGCCCAAACCGCGACACCGACCGCAGTTCCATTTTTCCCGGCAGGTTCGTCAACTCGATCTCCAAGGGAAAGGTCACGAGGCGTTCGATTTCTGCAGGAGCCAACGAGGGTGCCCGGGTGATGACTTGAACCTGGACCGGCGTGACGTCGGGGAAAGCATCAATCGGCAGATGGCGGAACGCCGCCACGCCGCTCACAATGAGCCCGAGCACGACGAGCAGCACGATAAGCCGTTGCGCCAGCGCGGCGCGGATCAACCGTTCGATCATAGCGGGCCTCCCGTCGGCATCTGCTCCCGAAGCAACTCTGACTTCAGGGCATAACTGCCTTGCGTCACCACTTCATCTCCCGACGTGAGTCCAGTCACAACCTGAATGTACTCGCTTGAGGCCTGACCGAGCGTCACTTCTCGGGATTCGAACCGACGCGGTCCCCGCGCCACGAAGACGACCGTCTGGCTGCCCACCTGCTGCACGGCCGCACGCGGCACACTCAAGAGGGATTGCTCGTCCGTGACCAAACTGACCTCGGCGAACATCTCAGGACGTAGTCGGCCGTCGGAGTTGGCCACTTCCGCACGTGCCATCACGGTCCGCGTCGTGGGATCGATCACGGCGCCAACATAAGTAATGGCACCTCGAAAGAGGGTATCCGGATAGGCCAATACTCGTAGTTCGATGATCAGGCCTGTCTTCAGCCGAGCGGCCTGCTGTTCCGGGAAATCGGCGCGCACCCAGACAGTCGAAAGGTCTGCCACCGCGAACAGCATCTTATTCGGATCGACGACTTCGCCGATCGTGGCGTTCCGTTCGATCACGTCGCCGGTAAAGGGAGCTCGGAGGGAGACTTGCGCGACCTCCGCATGGGGCAAGGTCTTGGCGGCCAGCCGCTGAATCTCCCGCTCTGTCATTCCGAGCAAATGCAACTTTTCTTCCGCTTCGTGGAGAGCCGCTCGCGCGTTCTCATATTCGGCCTCGCGCCGCTGATGTTCACCCACGCCGATTGCGCCGCGATCCAATAGCGCTGTGGCCCGTTCGAGCGCCTTTTCCATCACGCTCAGCGTGGTCCTCGCCTTGCGGTATTCCAACTGCGCTTCTCCAAAGGCCGGGCTATCGAGCAGGAGCAGTCGGTCGCCTTCCATCACTCGATCGCCAAGGTTGGCATAGACGGCCACGATGCGGCCGGGGACTCGCGCGCTCAGGTGCGCTAATCGATTCTCGTTAGCCAAAACCTTTCCCGCTTGGGCCTTGAGGACCGTCCGGATCGGACGGAGAGTCGCTCGATCGGTCTGAAGGTGGGCAAGGGTTGTGCTCCCTTCCGGCAGTTCGAGGATACCGGGCTCAGCGGATGCCGTGGCTTTCGGTGGAGGATTCGGCGCGTCTTCTTGCTTCGAACCACATGAGACCTCAACGATGGCAACCACCATCAGCAGGACGATCTGTAGAGAGCGCCATGATCCAGGCATTGTGAATCGACTGTTCATGGCAATCCTCCCACCGCCCGTTCCAACCGAGCCAGCGCAATGGAATGATCGGCTCGTGCTTGGGCATATTCGAGAAAGGTCTGGCGGTTGACGCGTTGCGCGTCAATGACTTCGAGTAGGCTGGTCGCCCCACGGCGAAAGCTGAACTGCGCAATGTCGAGTGCTTCTTGAGACTGATGCAGAAGTCCCTGCTCAAAGACCTGCATCTGTGCCTGCGCGGTCCGCATTTCCTGAAAATGCTGCGTGATGGTCTGCTCCAATTCTTGTTGAAGCCGATCCCGCTCCGCTTGCGCATGTCGATGCGTTCCCATCGCCGTCCCGATTTCTCCTTGTCGGCGGTACCACAGGGGTAGCGGCACGCTTAGTCCTCCCGTCATGGATTCATCGCCGGCTTCCCGATGGTACTGACCGAACACGGCGACGTTCGGCATGCGCGAGGCGCGTTCCTGTTCAATCATGAATTCGGCCTGCTCAACCACTCGCTGCTGCCGTCGCAGGGCAGGCTGTCGCTCGCGGGCCTGCTCCGTCAAGACACGGAGATCTAAGCCCGATCGTGGCGTTTCGAATTCCCCCTGGATGGCAAATGAGTCTCCGAGGACCTTGCCTGTCACCGTATTGAGTTTGGCACGCGCCACGAGCAATGCATTGTCCGCCCTCGCCATGTCCTTCCTGGATTTCTGGAGTTCGACAGTGGCCTTGACTAACTCGAATTTCGGCGCCTCCCGCGTGCTGACACGCGCACTCACCACTTTCACGAGGTCTTCAACCGTTTTGAGATTTTCCCACGCGAGTTGTGCGTCCTGTTGCGCGAAGAGCAATTGGAAAAACGCCCCTTTGACCTCGGCCGTTACATTCACTGTTGCTTCTTCCATACCGGTGAGCGCGCCCGCTACGCCTGCATCGGCAGCGCGTTGTCGGGCTGTGCGCTTGCCAACCCACTCCAGCGGTTGTTCTATGGTGATTGTCCGCTCGATGATTGTGACACCGGTGCTGGGATCTCGAATCGACCCTCGTCCTGCCGACCCCGTGATGGTGGGGTTCAGGTAGGCGCCGGCCGTGACTCGTTGGCCCTGACTCTGTTCAAGGACTGCTTCCGCACCGCTCATCATGGGGTTGTGTTGAAGCCCAAGTTGCACGACTTGATCGAGTGTGTAGCCCGCGGGATTTAGTTCGTTTGCGTA
>JAKDNQ010000091.1 GCA_030456405.1 Nitrospira sp. | reverse complement strand
CGTTCGAAGCGTTGAGCCCGAGTCAATAGCTGTACACTTCGACCGGCACGCAGTGCGGGCTCTTCTATCGTTAAGTTTGCCTACTATGCCAAATTTCTCGCCTTCAACAATACCAATTAAGTAGAAGGTACCCCCCTCTTAAGAACTATTGGAAACGCTATGTATCAAGGGTTTGAGTACTGTCGTTCGAAATCCCAAGCTGCCACTGTAGCTGCACGGGACTGATCCCAGGCGTATGAGTCGCAACGAGGTAGACTTTCCTGCACCATTCCTGAGCAGGAATATGGGAGCGCTGTATGAGGGTCCGGCCATTGGCGAAGTCTGTCGATTACATTGTCGGCACTCAAGCACGTATCGCTTGGAGCAAAGCCATGCGGACGGACCCCAGCACTTCAGACACACGAAACCCTCATGCCGATGGCTCTGGGTCAGGTATTCAAGGCAGGTTTGCAGTGTGGGGAAGCATTTGATTCTTCATGCGAAGGCTAATCCGAGCAGATTACGCCGAATTCATTCTCGCGAATCTTTTCTAAGAAATACTTTTCCTGATCGCTCTCGCGGGATTTCCAACCGCCACAGTTTCCTTTTCAATATCCGAAATAACGTTCGAGCCCAAACCGATCAGCGTCCGGTCCCACACCCTGATGTTCTCGCGTATTTTAACACCCGACCCGATATAACATTCGGATCCGATGCAGACCGAACCTGAAATCGATACATTGGAGCCGATGCAACCATAATCGCCGACGCTGCTGTCGTGTGCGAGAACCGTATTCGGCAGAACGATGCAGTGATTTCCGATCCGGACCCCGCAGCTGACGACGACATGGGCCATGAGGAGCGTGTTGTATCCGATGACCGAGTCGGGAGCCCGGACGACTGACGGATGGATGATCGTCGCGAAACGGGATGGCTCAACGGCCAAACTGTTGATGGCCGTTTTGCGTTTCAAGTAGCCCTTCGGGCTGCCGGGCACCGCAAGCACGAACGCATCCTCATATTTTTTTATCTGCTCTCTGCCGCCCAAGACCTTGACCCCGCAATAGTCTTTCCCGAGCTGAGCAGGATCGTCATCGATAAAACCCACAACCTCCCATTCGAGCTTTATGCGATTGATCGCAAGAATGGAAATGAGAGACTCCTTTGCGTTTCCTCCAAACGGAAAAATGAGGAGCGCTTTAGACATCTCTAATCCGTTCGACAACCGTTTCGACTTCGGTCTCCGTCATGCCTGTGTAGAGCGGCAGAAGAATCACCGAATCTCTCGCTTGTTCGGAATGCGTAAGGGAGAACTTCGAAATATACGCAGGTTCTTGATGGGCGTTCATGATGCCCCGGCGGGTTGAAATCTCTGCATCGAGCAGACGCTGCATCAGTTCGTCTCGACTCACCGGCGCATTGCCCCGTATTCTCACGGGATAGCTCTGCCAGTTCCCCCTGCAATCGTCGGGCTCATGCGGCGGCTCGAGCCACGACAGCTTTTTCAGTTCACGCCGATACAAAGCGGCGAGCTTCCTCCGCTCTTCCAGGAATCCCGGCAGTCTCTTCATCTGTTCTACGCCGATGGCCGCCTGAACGTCGGTCATGCGATAATTGAATCCGGTGGTCACATATTCCTCGAAGATGACCTTTCGTGAGCTGTGTCTCACCGTATCCGGTACGCTCATGGCATGCTGGCGGAGCAGCCGAAATTTCTCGTCATGGTCAGGGTTATTCGTCGTAATCATTCCCCCATCGCCCGTCGCGACGAGCTTTCGCGGATGGAATGAAAAGCAAGCGATGTCGCCGTGGGGCTTGCCGATTTTTTCCCACTGGCCCGCGATATTGACTTCGCTCCCGATCGCGCATGCCGCGTCTTCGACTACTGGAAGGTTGAACTCTCGGGCAAGGGCAAGAATCACGTTCAAATCGCAGGGCATTCCCATTTGATGCACCGGCATGATTGCGGCCACTCGTCCAATTGAAGGTTTCTCCGTCGAATTACCTCCTCGAGTAAAGTGCCTCAAGGGAGATTCGCCAACGGCGAGTCTAGAGACCTCCCGATAGTAGAGTTGCCCATCCCGCACTTCGCATGCCTCACGCAAACAGGTTCCGAGACTTTCCGGTGACATATTGTAGGTCCGTGGATCGATATCGACAAAGACCGGTTCGGCCGAACAATACCGGATTGAATTCGCCGTTGCGATGAACGAGTGGCTCACCGTAATGACCACGTCTCCCGGCCGGACCCCGACGGCGAGAAGCGCAAGATGCATGGCCGTCGTGCAGTTCGAAACGGCGCATGCGTACTGCGAGCCGACGTAAGCAGCGAAGACCTCTTCAAACTGCTTGACCTTCGGGCCTTGCGTCAGCCATCCCGATAGAATGACTTCCCTGGCAGCGGCGACTTCCTCTTCTCCGAGAAATGGTTTGGCTATTGGAATCATTTTTCTCCTAATCTCACCGATACGGTTTATGAAACCACACCCTTTTGGGAAAGGATCTCTTTGCGCCAGGCGATTAGTCGTTGTAACCCCTTTTCCAGGCTCACCTTAGCTTTATACCCGAGCAGGCCTTCCGCCTTCTTCGTGTCGGCCAGCCGTCGCGGGACCGGATTCACCGAGCGTGCGGGCAAAAACTCCGGCTTGAGGTTTGAACCGGTCACCTTGAGCACCGCCTCAAGAAGCTCCAAAAGGCTGGTCTCTGTCCCGCTGGCGACATTGAAAACTTCATCCTTGACATCGGATTCCATCGCTATGATATTGGCATCCGTCACGTCATCGATATACACAAGATCCATGGTCTGAGAACCGTCTCCAAATATCAGTGGAGGTTCTCCTGTGCCGATCTTGTCCAGCCATCGAACGAGGACTTCCGTATACCTCCCGTGGATGTCCATCCGGGGGCCATAGACATTAAAATAGCGCAGGGCAATATAATTGAGGCCGTACATGTCGGCAAAGGAGCGGGCCATTCCTTCACCGGCTATCTTAGCCGTTCCGTAGAGCGTCCGATTATTGAAAGCGTGATGCGTTTCGTTTGTGGGAAATACATCTGCCAATCCGTACACAGACGCCGACGAAGCGTATACCAATTTACTCACCTTCTTTTCCACCACCGCTTGGAGCACATTGTGGGTACCTACCAGCATGACTTCCATCGCTTCTTGTGGGTTATCGGCACAGGCCGTTATCCTCAGTGCTGCCATGTGAAATGCCCCATCAATTCCTGTCAGAAGATCTCTAAGCAGATTCAGGTCACGGATGTCACCTTTGACGAGGCTGACGCGTTCATCCTTCAATGCAGTTTCGATATTGTGCATGCTTCCCCGGACAAAATTATCCAACAGTATGATCTTAGATGCACCTTTGGCCAGCAACCGCTCAACGATATGAGATCCCATTAATCCGGCGCCGCCTGTGATTAAGAATTTGTTGCCTTCAATTCTCATTAAGTCCTCCTCTATGTCGTGTTCACGTGTCTAGAGAACCACGACGTGCGTCGCGCGGAACCAATGTTTCTTTACTGCAACCGAAACTTCTGAGCGACATCTACTCGGCTGGCTACCAAAAAGGATCTGGAAGTTATATGAATAGCGAGGCTGTCGTGAAGAACGCCTCAGTTATAAGAGCAGGGTCTCTGTCCTTCCTACCGTCAGCCTACCGACCAATCCATGATGAACAGGCGCGGGCTTTCCTACCTCGATCCACCACTGGGTGCAACGGCGAGAGACTTCAACACTTCGGCCACAACGCGATCCTGCTGGCGAGAAGTGAGATCCGGGAACATGGGAAGCGACAGCACCTGCGATACAGCTTTCTCCGCGACCGGGAAATTACCAATACGGAAACCAAGTCCTTCGTATGCTTTCGTCAGATGAAGCGCAATCGGATAGTGAATCCCCGTACTAATGCCAGCCTCGTCCAAACGTTTCTGGAGCTGCGCTCGATCGCTCACCCGTAAGACGTAGAGATGGTAGACCGATCGAGACCAGTCTGGCTCATAGGGAAGCGTCACGCCACTCTCGGCGCCGGCAAACAGTTTATTGTAGCGCTGGGCGATTTCTTGACGTTGTCCATTCCACTTCTTCAAATGCCGGAGTTTGGCTTGCAGAAAGCCGGCCTGAATGGCATCGAGCCGGCCATTGTAGCCTTCAATGTCGTGAAAATATTTTTTCGACTGCCCATGATCTCGCAACAGCCGGCATGTCTGAGCCAACTGTTCGTCATTGGTCGTAATAGCGCCGGCCTCTCCACATGCGCCTAAGTTCTTGCCTGGATAAAAGCTGAATGCCGCCGCATGGCCCATGGAACCAGCCTTACGCCAACGGTTTTCATTCTTTGAGAAATACTCCGCCCCCTGTGCCTGACACGCATCTTCGATTACTTTAAGATTGAATTGGGCGGCCAGATCAGAAATAGGATCCATATCGGCCATTTGGCCATACAGATGCACGGGAATGACTGCCGTTATCGGATTGCCTGTTTGCTTGTGGAAGGCCCGCTTTGCGACTGAATCCCACGAGCACTCTTTTTCGAGATACTGGCGGAGCTTCTCTGGATCCATATTATAGGTCCGCTCATCGATGTCGATAAAATCAGGACGGGCGCCCGCCTGAGATATGGCCTCGGTCGTGGCGATGAATGTATTCGGCACCGTCACCACGATGTCGCCGGAGCGTATACCCGCCGCGATCAGCGCAAACCGTAAGGCATCCGTGCCGCTGCCAACCCCCACGCAGAACCGTGATTCGCAAAACCGAGCGAAGTCCTGCTCAAATCCTTGCACCATCGGACCACCGATAAATCCACCGGTACTGAGGGCGGTCTTCAAGATGTCTACAAACTCATCTTGCAGCCCTCGGTGGGCCGTGACTAGATCAAGGAAGGGAACTTTTTCATCACTCATGTTTTATCTCCCGGTTCAAGGTTACGCACTACTTTCCCAGGGTTGCCTACCATGATCGCGTTGGCCGGCACGTCGCGAGTCACCACACAGCCGGCGCCGATCAACGCGTTCTCACCAATCACCACGTTCGCCAGTATGGTCGCTCCCGATCCAATCGACGCACCCTTCTTGACCAACGTGACCTCGACTATCCAATCCTGCTCCGTCTGGAGCGCCCCTGTCCTGCTCGTCGCACGAGGGAAGGAGTCGTTGACGAACGTGACGTTGTGTCCGACAAAGACCTCGTCCTCAATTGTCACACCTTCACAAATAAACGTATGGCTCGATATTTTGCACCGACTGCCGACTTTGGCATTCTTTTGAATCTCAACGAAGGCCCCGATTTTTGTATCATCACCGACCTCGCAGCCATAGAGGTTGATGAATTTCGAGAGCTTCACGTTCTGCCCCAGCTTGACATCCTGTGCGATGCAGAGATGGCCGCTGGCCTGCCACACGTTGCTGTTCGATCTGCTGCTCGCTGCCCTATTATCTGACATAAGATTATCGTCATCTCCCGTCGGCCCTAATTCAGGTCTATCTATTAATGGTGCGCTCATCCTATTCCTATGCGACGATGTCCATGTCTTCAAATGGGCTACCGCCATTCCGGCGCATGCCGGTTTCATCGTTTATCCCACTGTCCCTTCCCACTCCGTCTATCGCAGATTCAGGTACAGGGATTATGATTATCTCGCTGCAATCCCTATCGATTGCTTGCCACTGTCATCGTGGAACATAGGATAGCCATACATATAGGACGGCATGCTCTTTCCCTCAACTGCATTGAGAATCACATGCGCACCACCACTCAACCCAAGCATCTTGAAGGCTTGCTTCACAATGTGTTCTGGCGTAGTTCCAGCGCGAATCACCATAATATGAAGGTCGGCCAAACTCGCCAATATTCCCACGGATGCACTTGGCAACACCGGAGGGGCATTGATAATCACATAGTCAAAGCTCATTCGGATTTTTGGCAATATCGCTTTCAGTTGCTGAATCCTCGTCAACTCGTTGACATTCTCTACCATTCTCCCAATCGGCAGGATCGAGCATGGCGCCTCGTCAATAGAGGAGAGACAATTTTCCAGAGAAGCCTTGCCATCCAATAACTCGATCAGTCCCCAGGCAGAATTATTGACGTACTCGTGGAGCGCAGGATGGCGAAAATCACAATCGATGAGCAGCGTTTTCCTTCCAAGGTTCCGGGCAAGCGTATATCCGAGATTCACAACCGTGGTCGTCTTCCCTTCTCCTTTGAGCGCGCTGGTTACCTCAAGCACTGTCGAGGCACGACCCTCTGTTGACAACATCAGCTTTGTTGCAGCCGCGCGATATTGTTCAGCAGCGATCGAATGAGGCCGCCACTTCGCAACAAGATTAAGCTGTGACGAAAGCGCGTCCCGATTCTTTGCCCCAGCAATCCAGGACGGATATCTCCAACCTGCTCGTACCGCAGGCAAAGGAGAGCCCGTATCGGAGCTTAAGAGAGAACTCTCCGCTTGCTGACTTATCTGTTGCTGCCCGGAATGAAAATTTGGGATAACTCCCAACACTCGTATCCCTGGAAGCCTTTCTACTTCCTCTCGGCGTTTAAAGGTAGGATTCAGTTGATCAAGTCCTATCGCCAGGCCGATTCCCGCTCCGCATCCTCCCACTACTCCCAACACCATAATGAGCAGTCGATTGGGTTTATCAAGCGTCTGAGGAAGATTGGCTGGGTCCAGTACCCGAAACTGCTCGCCCTTTTGGCGTTTCTCCAAGTTCTCTGCTACATGGGCGTTCAGCCGTTTGTCCAGTAACGCCTGATAATTCTTTTGCATATTCTCATAGTCACGGTTGAGGATCATCATCTCCTGTTCTCGTGATGGCGTTTGCTCTACCCGAAATTCAAACTCCTTGAGATGCTCCGTGAGCCTCCGGCGGCGATCCTTCACCGAAGATAATTCAACACGTAACTCGTTTCGTTGCTTAATCAGTTCTCGCAAGTACGGATCGAATGTTTTAGCTGCATCATCATTCTTTTCTTCACCAGGATCCCCATATTTCGCGGCAAGCTGTTTCTTTACACTTTTGATTTCCTGCCTCGTCTCCACAATATCTGGGTAGGTTTCAGTATAATCTGCAGCCAAAAGCGTCGTGAGGTTTCTTTCTAACTCTCTCAGTCTTCCGATGAGAGGGTCCATACCGGCATGACTGCTAGCTGTCGTGCCAGAAGCCCCCTGCGTGGTCCCACTTGCCTCATATTCTTTGATGGACTTCTCCACCAAACTCACCTTATCAGTTAGGCTACGTGTCAGTTCATCTGTGGCATTGAGATCCGCTTGCGACCGATCGAGCGATCTGAGGTTAGCCTCCATCTGCTCAGGTAAAAGCCCAATATGTTTTGACTTGTACTGACTGATCGCTTGTTCTTGAGCTTCCAAGGCTTTTTTCGCGTCATGTAGTTCTTGCTCTAGAAAAGTAGCAACTCCCGTCACGAGTTGTTCGCGCACCTTCAGGTTTTCTTCGATGAATAACGAGGCAAGTTTCGCGGTAACATTCATGGCCGTCATCGGATCTTTGTTCAAGAAAGAAATTGTCACGGTTTCAACACTTTTCCCTCTCGAGCCAATCGTTCCAACTGTCTCCACCTTGATTGCTTTTCGCATTCGTTCAATCGACGATTCAAGGCCCTCCCGATCTAGTTGTCCTTCATTAAGCTTGAACTCTTCTATGATCTGGCTCAGCAATGTTCGGCTCAATATCTGCTGTTGGATCAACGTCAGTCGCTCCTCGACGCTCGCCCCGCCGATGCCTTTAACATAGTCGTCAGGAATTTTCTGATTTTCGATAATAATTAATGTGCTTGAGCGATAACTCTTGGGCAGCACTAGGCACAATACGCCTGCTACCACAACGCCGGCCAGGATCGAACTCATGACCAACGATTTCCTTCGGACGATCATTGCCCAGTATGCTTGCGTCACCACCGACATTGGTTCGTTCGACGCTGGTTCGGTCGTATTCATTTCCACTCAGCAAATATTTTCAGCATGACAAGGTTTCGATCGAAACTGGGCTCTTACCATAAATCTTGTTGGCAAACATTCGTTACTCTGACGGTTGATTTGAACAAATTCAGAGAATATTACCGGCCCTCACAGGAGTCGTACACATGGTAAGA
>JAKDNQ010000381.1 GCA_030456405.1 Nitrospira sp. | reverse complement strand
GAGAAACGGTTGCTGTTCGATCTATTATCCGCCGAACAGCAGACAGGAATCACTCTGACGGAAAGTTTCGCGATGTGGCCAGCGGCTTCGGTCAGTGGACTCTATTTTGCTCATCCGGGCGCCAAGTATTTTGCCGTGGGGAAGATCGGAAAAGACCAGGTGCTGGATTATCAAGCGCGAAAAGGGATACCCCTTTCAGCGTTGGAGCGATGGTTGGCGCCGAACCTGAACTACGAACCGGGTGGACGATAAAAGATCTCTCTACAGCATGCGCAAACGCCTGGATAGCGAGATGGGCTACGAAGCTTCTGCAAGGACAGGTTGTTGAACTGGCTTCCTAATCACCCCAGTCAGCGCCGACTTCACCCGCCGATATCGTTCTTCTGCCCAGCGATTCACGTCCTCTGAATTTGTAAAGACCAGCTCCCAGGGTTTCGTTGCATCCAGCATGAGCAACTGATGCGGCCGGTCATCGTCGGACACGTAGACGACGAGCACCGCAGAGTTGCCGGTGAGACTGATATCCGTAAACACATGCACCGTGGAGCCCTCCGGCAGGGTGATATCGCGAGCGGCGGCTTCAATGAGGGGATGGTACAGCCACTGAAGAAATTGGGATGTCACTTCGTAGGCATTCGTTGCGCATAAGAGGCGGGGATTGGGTTTTTCTCCGAACAAATTTTCCGTCAGATACGTCGCAGCTTCCCAGGTCGGCATCACTCCCGACGTCACCAGGGATTCGCAGAGATAGGCGACCCAATTGCGTGTCGCCTTCTGTGTGTGTGCTGCTGCCTTGTTCACCACGGTCCACATTCCTTTCAAGAGCGTGACTGTTGCGGGGACAGGGCTGAGAGAGCGTGCGTCGGATTGTCCCTGACAGATGAGGAAAGTATATCGGTGGGCGGAAAAGCGGTCAACGAAATGGCGAAAAGGCTACCCTACGATTCCCGAATCATGGTGCGGGGCGATTGGTCGGCATACTGAGCATGGATCTGTTTAATCTCGTTCAGCGAGGCGAAGAATATGTCGAGGAGTTCGGGGTCGAAATGCTCCCCCCGATGTTTGGTCATGAGTTCAACGGCGTGATCGAGGGGGAAGGCAGGCTTATAGATCCGCTGGGTGGTGAGGGCATCGAAGGAGTCGGCAATCGCGGCGATTCGTCCTTCTACCGGGATCGCATTGCCTTTCAACTTGCGTGGATATCCGTTGCCATCCCACCGTTCATGGTGGGTCCAGGCGATCGATGCCGCAACTTTGAGGATGTCCGCGTCCGATCCGTTGAGAATTCGATAGCCGATCTCCGCATGTTGAGAGATGACATTGAATTCTTCCGGTGTGAATTTACCGGGCTTCAAGAGCACATGGTCCGGGGTGCCGATCTTTCCGATGTCGTGCATGGGACTCGCGGTGCGGATCAAATCGCACTGTTCGGCTGAGAGTCCATGTTTCCTCGCGAGCAATTCACAATAATGGCTCATGCGATGAATATGCTGTGCTGTCGCGCTGTCCCGGTATTCGGCGGCGATCGCGAGTCGTTGAATCGTTTCCTCTCGTGAGAGGCGCAGCTCTTTTTCGCGTAGCTCAAGCCATTCGAGCGCTTGCTGGAGCGCCATCGTTCTGGTCCTGACGACATCTTCCAGGTTCTCCCGGTGCAAACGATTTTCAAGTTCCAACCGCCGGCGGCGAAGGGCATTGGCGACATCGATCATGACCTCGTTCGATTCAAAGGGCTTGACGATGTATCCAAACGCCCCCATGTCCAGTGCTGCGTTCGCCAGCACCGAGCTATCGAGACCGGTCACCATGATCACGGCAGTGTGGGGATGCTGACTGAGGATATTGCGAACGAGATCCATGCCCGATTCACCGGGCATATTCACATCGCACAAGATTAACGCAAAAGGTTGTTCTTCCAGCCTTGTCCGCGCCTCACGCGCATCGGACGCGAGAACCGTCTCATACCCATGGGTTTGAAGCATGTAGCCGAGCAGTCGGCGGATCGGTTCTTCATCGTCAACGATCAGAACACGTTTGAGATCAAAGAGGGCTTGTTGGGTTGATCGGTCAAGAGGCAATATCATGTTGTGTGAATATACTACATTAGGTGTCCAAGCAGAAGGGAACTGTATCGGCTCAGTGGGTGCTCATGCGCATCGCCACGTTCAGAAGTCTTAAGAGAATGTAAGACAAAAGTACCTTTTGTGCCAATCTATTTCGAAATGTTGCATGACGGGACTTCATCACCAGATGATTTCATTTTTGCCTGGAAATACTGCGTTGCGACAGTCGGTTCATGAGTGGTTGTTGCCGTTGCCGCATCGTTCGAGATGTCTGTACGGAAGATCCTCGAAGTGGCCTAGGTTTCATTGCGCTTTCAGGGGCCCTTCACTATAATGCGCCGCATCGTGAACAGGAGCAATTTTCATGGGTAATGCAGCGGGGCTTTTGCGTGTCGATGGGCGGAGAAAAGATCAGCTTCGCCCGGTCAAGGTCACGCGGAATTTCATTAAACATGCCGAAGGGTCAGTCCTTATCGAAATGGGCGACACCAAAGTGATTTGCACGGCTTCGATTGAGGAGAAAGTGCCTCCATTTTTGAAGGGGAAGGGGCAAGGGTGGGTGACGGCCGAGTATGCGATGCTCCCTCGTTCGACCCATGAAAGATCCCCGCGTGAAGCGGTCAAAGGGAAGCAGGGAGGTAGGACGCTGGAGATTCAACGCCTTGTCGGGCGCGCCCTCCGTGCAGTGACAGATATGAGTCAGATGGGAGAGCGGTCTATCTGGCTGGACTGCGATGTCATCCAAGCCGATGGAGGAACCAGAACGGCGTCTATAACAGGAGCATTTATCGCCCTCGCCGATGCGTTTACCGTGCTCAAGAAACGAGGCTTGATCAAAAAACGCCCTTTGATGGACTATCTTGCTGCCATTAGCGTAGGAAAAGTGGGTGGGGAAATCCTCGTCGACCTGGCCTACACGGAGGACTCCATGGCCGATGTCGACATGAATGTGGTCATGACCGGGCAAGGGCGTTATGTCGAAGTCCAGGGCACTGCGGAACGAACCCCCTTTGCCAAACAGGAAATGGATGAATT
>JAKDNQ010000090.1 GCA_030456405.1 Nitrospira sp. | reverse complement strand
CGGCTCTGCAGCACTTTCGCGCCCAGACTGGCCATTTCCAGCATTTCCTCATAGGCAATCTTGTCAATCCTCCGAGCCGCTGGAACAATGTTGGGATCCGATGTATAGACACCATCGACATCGGTAAAAATGATGCATCGATCGGCCTTCAATGCCGCCGCCAATGCGACGGCTGTGAGATCGGAACCTCCGCGCCCCAACGTCGTCACATCTGACTGCTCATTAATTCCTTGAAACCCGGCGACCACCGGGATGATCCCCGATAGCAGCGCTTCACGGATCCGCTCGGCACTTACCCTGGTAATACGCGCCTTCGTATGGGCACTGTCCGTCATAATCCCTACTTGGCGCCCCGTAAACGATTGGGCATCCAATCCTCTAGCGCGCAAGGCCATCGCCAACAAGGCAATGGTCACTCGCTCTCCGGTCGACAGCAACATGTCGAGTTCGCGATCATCAGGCAGCGAAGCGACTTCGTGCGCCAATCGAAGCAACCGATCCGTTTCTCCGCTCATCGCGGACAGGACAACCACGACGCGATCGCCATCCTTGTGAGCCTTCTCAACACGGTCTGCCACGCGGTGGATCCGGTCAACCGTGCCCACCGACGTCCCCCCATATTTTTGAACGATCAGGGCCACGATCGTCAGGATCCTTTTGCAAACAGCCGCACAACGAATTTCGTCGCATCACGAGGAGGCACAGTCGAGGATCGAGCGTTGTCCTCGGTAAATCTCCGTCCGGCCCCGGCAGCGAGTGCTGCGGCACTGTCATGATAGGCGAAGAACCCAGGAGCCTCCGCCGCCTGGCCATGATGCACGCTGCCAAAGTCGCAGAAGGCCGCGATGCGATGGGCGCCCAATTTGGCCAGTCCTTCGAGCAACGGCCCTACCAGTTCGCGATCGACCGCTTCGATACCCTTTACCTTAGCCGCGATATCCGACCCGTGGACGACCTCGTCCGGTAACTCCACATGCACATAGGCAAAATCGTTCTTCTTCAGCTCCTCCAGGGCGACCGCCGCGTGAGTATGAAGATCCCCACCGGCTAATCTCGCGCCATCCACGGCTGCAAGCCCGGCCATGATGCCGAGTCCGCGGTGGACATCGCTCTGAGAGACCACCACACCAGACGTCTTCAATCGCTCAGACAGACTTGGCCAAAGCACGGGGCGCCCTTGGCCCCAGAGCCAGAGACAATTGGCTGGCTTCTGCCCCGCATCCTGGCGTTCATCATTCACGGGGTGATCACGCAAAATCTGAAACGAGGCGTCCATGAGTTTCCAAAGAATGTCGGACCCCTCTCCCGTCGGCAATGCATCGGCAATCAATCGACCTGTCAGTAATTGCGGATCTGTACAGACGGCGCGCGACTTCCCATTGACCCACACCATGAGATGACGGTGGCCTAATCCGGGATAGAACTGAATCATCTCGGACCCAAGCTGTTCATTGATCGCCTCGATCAATTCTCGGGCCTCTTCCGTCGAAATCAAGCCCGCCGTTGCATCATCCATCACCACGTGCGGTCCGAGCTTCTTGATTTCGTTCAATCCGCTCTTACTTCCAGGTTGGGCGTCCGACCGTAACGAGACCATCGTACAGCGATAGACCACGTCATGCTCGCCGACGGCGACCCCCAGACTAGCCGCTTCAAATGGGCCTGGACCCTGGTAGTACTTCTTGGGATCGTATCCGAGAATAGCCGTTCCTATCAGGCCGCTCCCATGTCGTGCGCTTTCAGAATTCGCGGCCAGAATCCCGAGTTCCCCGCTTTGGGCGAGCCGATCCAGATGAGGGGTTGACGCGGCTTGAAGCGGTGTCTGTCCGCCCAATTCCTTCCGTGGATGGTCTGCCATCCCATCGGTATGGAGAATCACATGTTTCATCGAAGCCCTGCGCTCATGGTGTCTACACCTTTAATAGACGAGCGACATCCTCCCGCGTCGCCCTAACGGTTTTCGGCTGTGCCGATACATTGATGGCTGTGTCGGCATCTTTCAATCCATGGCCGGTCAAGGTGCAGACCACGATCTCACCTTCACGCAATGCGCCCTGCTTGTTCAGCTTCATGACGCCGGCAACCGATGCGGCGGACGCCGGCTCACAAAAGACCCCTTCTGTCGCCGCTACCGCCTTATAGGCCTGGAGAATCTCTTCATCCGTGACCGAGTCGATCGCTCCCGCCGATTCCTTCATGGCAGTCGCGGCCATTTCCCAGTTGGCCGGATTGCCGATCCGGATCGCCGAGGCCACTGTCTGCGGATTCTCCACGATGCGGCCAAGCACGATGGGCGCGGCGCCGGCCGCCTGAAACCCGACCATACGGGGCAACCTTGTGGATTGATTGGCCGCGCGGTATTCCTGATACCCCCTCCAATAGGCCGTAATGTTGCCGGCGTTTCCAACCGGCAATGCGTGAACAGTTGGAGCATCTCCAAGCTGATCGCAGACCTCCATCGCGCCGGTTTTCTGCCCCTCAATCCGATAGGGGTTGATCGAGTTAACCAGTTCGATGCGGTAGGTTGCCGATAACTCTTTGACGATGGTCAAAGCCTGGTCGAAGTTTCCTTCAATTTGAATCACTGTGGCTTGGTGCATCATGGCTTGAGACAGTTTACCCATGGCAATCTTCCCGACAGGAATCAACACATAGACGGCCAACCCAGCCCGAGCGCCGTAGGCTGCCGCGGAGGCCGATGTATTGCCCGTTGAGGCACAGATCACGGCCTTGGCGCCTGATTCAACAGCCTTTGAAATGGCCATCGTCATGCCGCGATCCTTGAACGATCCTGTCGGATTCATGCCTTCAAATTTGAGGTAGAGATCGACGCCGGGAGCAATCTGCTTCGCCAACCGCGTCGCCTTGATGAGCGGAGTGTTGCCTTCGCCGAGCGTCACCACAGGGGTTCGGTCGGTCACCGGAAGAAACTTTCGATATTCCTCGATCACACCTCGCCAGCCATTCATCGCATTCACTCGTCCTTGCCCTCGACCCGGATCAACGTGGTGGGCTCAGAAATAAAGGCCATGCGGTTGATCACCCCTAACGCCGTTTGGACATCACGCTCCGTAGCGGTATGGGTCTTGATCACGATCGGAACCGTGTGCCCTTCACGTCGCCCTTGTTGAAGAACAGACGAAATACTGATCCCGCACCGGCCCAACTCTCCTGCAATGTGCGACAGGACACCGGGGCGGTCCAGCACCATAAAACGGAGATAATAGAGCGAATTGATTTCCTCCATCGTCCGTATACGAATTGGGCGACGCTGGTTCTGCTGGAATGAAACGGGCGGCACCCGTCCAACCGCTCCCTTCAAGAAATTGCGCGCAATTGCGATGAGATCGCCGACCACCGCACTGCCGGTCGGCATGGATCCCGCGCCACGACCATAGAGCACCACATCGCCCACCGCATCGCCGACAAGCTGAATCGCGTTGTAGACTCCCTCGACTTGGGCGATCGGGGATGAGGACGGCAGCATCGTGGGATGTACCCGGGCTTCGACTTCTTGACCGACGAGCTTCGCAATGCCCAGCAGCTTGATGGTATAACCGAATTCCTTGGCGAACGCGATATCGAGCGGCGCGATGTGGGTGATCCCCTCGGTGTATACCTCTTTCACATTGACCGGTGTCCCGTAGGCCAGCGCCACCAAGATCGCCAGCTTGTGGGCCGAATCGATACCCTCCACGTCGAATGTCGGATCCGCTTCGGCGTAACCAGCCTGCTTCGCTTCATCGAGTACCCTCTCAAAACTCTGGCCTTCATGGGTCATGCGTGAGAGAATATAATTGGCCGTCCCGTTGATGATCCCATAAATAGATTGGATGGTATTAGCCGCCAGCCCCTCCCTCAACACCTGGATGACGGGAATCCCTCCACCCACACTCGCTTCGAAACCGAGGTCGATGCTCGTGCGGGAAGCCGCAGCAAAAATTTCTTCTCCGTGTAACGCAAGCAAAGCCTTATTGGCAGTCACGACATGTTTCCCTGCCGCAATGGATTCAAGAATGATGCGTTTGGCAACATCGCAGCCTCCGATCAACTCCACAACGATGTCGATCGACGGATCGGCAAGAATCTGTTTGACATCGGTCGTGAGAAGACCGGGCGGCAGAGCAAGCCCTCGGTCGCGTGTCACGTCGAGATCGGCAATGCGAACGAGCTCGATCGGCACACCGACCCGGCGGCTGATCAAATCTGCGTTCTCCAACAAAATTTTTGCGACACCCGTCCCGACCGTTCCGAGCCCAATGATGCCGACGCCCACACGCGACATCATGTCTCCGACCCTTCGAGCTTCAAGGCTTTACGAATGCCGCGCACGGCTTGCCTCGTGCGATGTTCATTTTCGACAAGGCCGAACCGCACATACTCATCCCCGCCTTCACCGAACCCGATCCCGGGAGACACAGCCACTTTCGCCTCGCGGAGCAAGAGTTTCGAAAATTCCAGCGACCCCAGAGAACGGTAGGGAAGTGGAATCCTGGCCCAGACAAACATCGTCGCGACAGGCTTATCCACCTGCCACCCAATGCGATTGAGCCCGCTCACCAATACATCGCGACGCTTCTGATATCGCAGGACTGTCTCTTTGACACAATCTTGTGATCCATTGAGGGCAATGACACTGGCGATCTGCAGAGGCTGGAATATACCGTAATCCAGATAGCTCTTGATCTTGGCTAAGGCCCCGACCACCTCGCGATTACCGCAACAAAATCCCACCCGCCAACCAGGCATGTTGTAGGCCTTGGAGAGGGTATAGAACTCGACGCCGACATCCTTGGCCCCATCAACTTGTAAGAAGCTTGGCGCCTTATATCCGTCGAACACCAAATCCGCGTAGGCCAGGTCGTGGATGACGATCACATGATGTTCTTTGGCAAACACGACAATCTTCTTAAAAAACTCGAGATCCACCACGGCCGTAGTGGGATTGTGCGGGAAATTGATGACCAGGATCTTCGGCCTCGGAAAGGTCTGACGATACACCCGCTGTAAATCGTCGAAGAAGTCGCTGTCCGGACGCAACTCAATCCCTCTAACTTCTCCCCCCGCAATAATGAAACTATACATATGAATGGGATAGGTCGGCGTCGGCGTCAGCACAACGTCGCCAGGTCCGATCAAAGCCAACGCCAAATGTGCCAGTCCTTCTTTAGAGCCGATCGTGACGATGGTCTCGGTCTCAGGATCCAGATCGACATCGTAATTTCGCTTGTACCAACCTGCGATCGCATGCCGTAACTTTGTAATTCCACGCGAGGCTGAATACCGATGATTTTTCCCCTTCCGCGCCGCCTCGATCATCTTTTCGACGATATGGCTCGGCGTCGGTTGATCAGGATTTCCCATTCCGAAATCGATGATGTCTTCACCGTGCTGGCGAGCCTCAAGTTTGAGACTCTGGACCTGGGCAAATACATATGGCGGTAGCCGTTTAATGCGATAAAATCCGTCGCCTAATCCCATGCACGTCCTCTGTCGGTCATATCCACAAAGGCGGAGGCATCAAGGAGTCGCCCGCCGCTGCTTGAAGGGGTCTATTCTAATGGCGCGGAGCGCATCGAGTCAAATTATGCCGTGATTCTGTGGGGTTCGGTATCTAGACCCTTTGGACTGACTGAAACCACACCCACTCTATCCTGCTCCTTGCCCCGCTCGGTTGATTTCTGTTACAACTTCAACGCGTTTTGCACTCATCACTCAATTCAGTTTTTCCACGCTCCACATAGCAGAACGGAGGGTCTGTGCCACGACTTGGGGTGAACATCGACCATGTGGCAACATTACGGCAAGCCCGTGGTGGAACCGACCCGGACCCCCTCGCCGCCGCTGTGTTAGTAGAATTGGCAGGGGCCGACGGTATTGTCGTCCACCTGAGAGAAGATCGGCGACATATCCAAGACCGCGACCTTCGCCTCTTGCGTGAACTCATCCGCACCAAGCTCGATCTGGAAATGGCCGCCGATGAAACAATGGCCAAAATTGCTCTGACCATCAAACCGGATATGGTCACGCTCGTCCCGGAGAAACGTCAGGAATTGACGACTGAAGGCGGCCTGGACGTGGCCAGTCACAAAGATCGTATCCAGCAGATCGTGACCCTCCTCCACGATGCAGGGATTCCTGTCAGTCTCTTCATCGAGCCGGATTTAGCCCAAGTCAAAGCCTCGCACAGAGTCTCAGCCGACTTCGTCGAACTCCATACCGGCCGCTACGCGAATGCCAAACGCTCGAAAGAGGCCGATGCTGAAGTCGAAGCGATTACACAATCGGCAAAGCTCTCGTACAAACTCGGCATGGGCGTCAATGCCGGGCATGGCTTGGACTACCGCAACGTGATGCGGTTAACGCATATTCCTGAAATCGTCGAATACAATATCGGCCACAGCATTATTGCCCGAGCGGTTCTCGTAGGCCTCGACCAAGCCGTGAGAGAGATGAAAGCGTTGCTGAGTTGAACCGTCTCGCCGGTGTCACACCCTGCGTTCATCTACGGACCATGCGATTCGCACTGGTCATGACAGTACACCGTCGGCAACAGATATCGTTCCACTCCGCACTCACCCGATTCCACATGCCGTATCGATCACGCAGGCAAGGCCGCCGATGAAGATCGTGACTGGAACCGAGATGCAGTCCCTCGATCGCCGTACGATCACCGAAGCACATGTCCCCAGCGCCGTCTTGATGGAACGCGCCGGCGAAGGAATTGCCAGACATCTGGAGGAGCATTGTGGGCCGGTACGCGGCAAAACCATTACCATTTTCTGCGGAAAAGGGAATAATGGAGGAGACGGATTGGTTGTGGCCCGGCTGCTGCATCGCCGGCGTGCACGAATCCATGTCGTCCTCCTCGCACCAATCACCGACTTGGGCCGCGATGCCGCAACGATGTATCGACGACTTGTTCGGATCACGGGGCGAGCAGCGATCGTTCGATTCCGGTCTGCCGACCAGGCGCGGCCCCTCCTCACCTCCAGCGACATCCTTGTCGATGCCCTCCTGGGTACCGGATTGTCTTCCGTATTGACCGGAGCCTATCGTGAGGCCATTGATCTCATCAACCGTGCCGGGAAACCAGTGATCGCCATCGATATCCCATCCGGTCTCCATGCCGATACCGGCGCTGTCTTAGGGCAAGCAATCCGTGCCACCTTGACCGTCACATGTGGCCTCCCGAAGCTCGGCCTCTATGTCGATGCAGGGATCGACCACGCCGGCACCGTCCGTGTCGTCGATATCGGCATTCCACCAGCTTATGCGGATGCTATCCAGAGCCGGACCTTGCTCCTGACCCGCGACAGTATGTTTCAGTCTCTACCGGAGCGCGCCCCTTCCTCCCATAAGGGAACGTTTGGCCACGCAGGGATTATTGCAGGGTCAGTAGGAAAAACAGGCGCGGCAGCGTTGGCAGCTCGGGCGGCCCTCCGCGTTGGAGCCGGCTTGGTGACCGTCGCGACTCCCAACAGCGTCAACGATGTACTCGAAGCCAAGTTACTGGAAGCGATGACGATGCCTCTCCCGGAAACGAAAGCACGGACACTCGCCCGCTCTGGACTCGATCGTATCGTCGCGTTTATCCAAACCCGCACCGCGATCGCCGTTGGCCCTGGGCTTTCAACCCATCCTGAGACCGTTGAGCTTGTTCAGTCGTTATTGAAGCATCTGGATCGCCCGTCGGTTCTCGATGCCGATGCGCTGAACGCCTTGGCAGGCCGGGCCTCATTGCTGACCGAATGTAAAACCCCGCCCATTCTCACCCCACACCCCGGCGAGATGGCCCGGCTCGAAGTCGATGCCACCACGCAAAGCGTCAACGCAGACCGAATCGGCACAGCCAGACGGTTTGCCAGAGAACGCGGCGTATTCGTCGTCTTAAAAGGCGCACGGACCGTGATCGCCCGCCCCGACGGACTTGTCGCCATTTGCCCAACCGGCAATCCAGGCATGGCCACAGCAGGAACCGGCGATGTGTTGACCGGTATGATCGTCGGCTTACTGGCACAACGAATTCCAGCGTGGGAAGCTGCCTGCGCCGCAACCTATTTTCATGGATTGGCCGGCGACTTAGCCTCGCAACACCTCGGGCAGCC
>JAKDNQ010000380.1 GCA_030456405.1 Nitrospira sp. | reverse complement strand
CCCGCGGCGTGACCGTCAATGTGGTGGCGCTGGGCTTTATCGAATCGAGAATGGTTGAGCGGAGTTGCAAGCCGGACAAGATCGAAGCCCTGGTCCCGATGAAGCGAGCCGGGACGCCTCAAGAGGTTGCCTACCTGGTTGGGTTCCTGGCTTCCGACAAGGCCGACTATATCTCCGGCCAAGTCATCGGTCTCAATGGAGGGATGGCATGAACTCCCATTCGCAGATATAGAGCATGGCCGCCCGGAAGACTTGAATTGAAGAGAAAAAGTCAACGTGCCGAACGGACGAAGCGAAAGTGGGGTGAATCAGAAATACAGGTGAATGCCGATTCCGATCCATTCCGTATTCTGGTTAAAAAATTGTCCGTTGGGCGAGGGGCCGCTGAAATATTCCGCGAGCAATTGTATTTTCCGATCTCCGATGCGCGCATTTTCGAATTGAAATCCCGCCATGATGGAGCTGGCGACCCTCCAATTACTTCTCGCGTTGGCCTGGAAATCTCCATATGCCACAGGACGAACCTTGCCGCCCCACAAGGTCCATGGGCTGGTGAGTTCGGCTCCCAACTGGCTTGTACCACGTTCCAAATCCCTCGGGTCTCGCCCGACCAACATCCCCCCGCCTCCATAGATCCGGAACCAGGAGGTCAGCTCATAGGAAATTTTTAGATCCAATTCTTCAAAGCTCAAATTAATTCTGCTGATTGGGGCCTGGCTGTTCAGAATGAATTCATCTCCCAGATGTGAACTCTGGTGATGCAGACGGAGAAAGCCGGAGAAGGCGCCGGTCCGGTAGCTCGTGAGAAGTCCGGCGGTATAATCGGCATTCTGGAGGGCGAGGGACGAGGCCCCCATATCGAAAATGCTGAAGACCCCGGCTTGAAGCGCGATTTCCCATTGGCCGTCCAACGGGGCCGCGTTGCGATAGAGCGCGAACGTTTCACCTAAATTGGCCGAGCCGGTATTGTTCGGCTGTCCCAATGATACTTGACGGTACGCCAGGGAGAAGTGCGGCCATCGTGGATCGGCATGGAATGGCGCCACGAGGAGACCGTGAGGAAGGAATTTTGACTCAGGCTCGGGAAGCGCTTGCTGAATAGCTGCCTGCGGCCGATCCGCCGGAACAGCGGAAGCCCCTCCGTCCTCTCGGACTTCCGCGCGCGCGACGCCGGGAATCTTTTCCAGGGCGGCGATGACTTTTTGTCGGTCGACCTTGCCGAGCGAGTCGGCGGTCAGAATCACCACTCCCTCGTGTACCTGTAAGGTTGCCCCTGAAACATTAAATTCGTGCTCGAGAACGGCGGCGGCATAACCGGCGATATAGGAATCGTCAGCGGCGTTCGTTGCCGACGCGATCCCCAGGATGAGACAGGCCACAAAGACCATGCCTTCTGCCGCAATCTTTACGGAGCGCAAAATAGAGAACTGGCAGGTGAGCACGGATTCGTGAGGGCCAAGAGTTACCATCATTTCTGTCACGTTGCAAAGGGTTGTCGTCCCGCTTCAGGGTAATCGAGGGATTTTTTGACTCAGGACGCCCTCTACCTCGGCCAATAGCTCACTTCGGCACATCTCTCCTTGGATGTACAGAACCTGGGCATCGGAAGGGAGCTGCTCCTCGAAGAGGTCACGGATCGTTGCGAAGTGTTCCGGCTGTCGAATATATATCTTGAAAACAGCCTCTCTGCTCCATTGCCCTCGAGTGTCTTTGTGAATCCGTTCGGAATGTCCGATCAAGGTGTTCAGGTTATGGATGGTTTCCAAAATTTGTTTATACGGTTCACCGATGTGGACCGTCCTATGACCGACGACACTCGCCGTGCCTGAGATGAGGAGATGAGAGCCGGTCATGGAGGATTGCAGGACGGCTCTGGCGAAGGAAGGGCTTCTCGGACCATAGGAAGAAGGATACTCGTATGCGCGCATCTGGCGAGGGTTCTCAATGGAAGTTCCCGGTTGTTTTGCCGCCAGGAAATGGAGAGTGAGTGGTCCAGATCTCGTCCCGACAGCAGTCGCCGCAGGCAGGGATCGAGGAAAATCAGAAAGGCTTTCCGCCAGAGCCCGATGCCGGCCAACGCAAAACTGCTGGTATCGTTCCCACCCGTCGGATTCACGGTGGATGTGGGGGAAGTAATTCCACACCCGCACCAGATGCGCGTAACCTAAGACACGAGCCTGGACGAGCAGGCGGTGATAGGCGTTGTATGTGACGATATCAAGCCTTGTGCCTAGGGGTTCTTCCATTTGGACTGCGCCAAAGAGAACCTCATCGTTCATGGCGCAGCGGATTCCATCGGCCTGATGGTAGGTAACAGGCAGGGTGCTCGTCCATACCTCGACTACAGAAGGCCCCCTGAATTGCGGAAGATCGAGATAAATGGTTGGGCAGGAGCCAAAGTCACTCGGTCTGCCGGGGCTCTGGTCATGATGGACAATACCAAGGAAGTAACAGTGCGAGTTTGTTAACAGTGTTTCGAGCCGGGCCGTTTCTATATATTCCGGGCGGAACGC
The DNA here is from genome assembly GCA_030456405.1 of Nitrospira sp. The sequence goes on along the minus strand of JAKDNQ010000380.1, from coordinate 589 downwards.
GTAGTTATTAGACCGCGGATGAGCGGGGTTGGCAGACACCGATCCGGCCACACCTTGGCGTGACTTGGTTTGACTCACACTGTTATCTCCACGCCTAGTATTCCGGAAGGCTTAAGCTCAGGTCAAGCTCAGAAAAAAAGAGTCTGATCGTCGCTCAACCTTAACCTTGACCTCAGCCTACCTCAGAAGCTGCGGCTCACACCAGCCTCAACGCAAGCATCATTTGTTCTCTAATGATGCTTTGCGCTCTTGATGACCGGACATGAGCACTTTACCCGTACAGGTAAAGCCGGCCTTATACAGACTAACGATCGCTCCACTCGGTTCATGTTGCACATCAGTGAGTCGAACCTTGACATTCAACTTATTTGCGTCTTCTTTCAGGTTCTCCATGCAACTCTCTGGCGAACGACCGCTTGAGACGACCTTTTCAATCTCGCCAGTCTCGAAGTTCGGAATGGTATAGTGAACGCCACAGCCGGCCAGCAGAACAGCGGGAACAAGCCATAAGATTTTCATGGGATCCTCCTGATAGATAAATTGGTGGGCCGCCGATTCGTCCTCCCGCTCACCGAGGCAGTGTAGTCAG
>JAKDNQ010000379.1 GCA_030456405.1 Nitrospira sp. | reverse complement strand
ATCGGGCCAGGAGCGCCCTGGATAAGACAAGAACAGCATGAATCACTACACTAGAGGATCAGCACGAGGTAGGTCGTCATATGGACCACGCTGAGTCCTTGCGTGGTAGCCAGGGCGGTGAGGGCGTCGTCAATCCCCGCCAGGGTGAATCGTCCGCTGACTGGTTTTGTGCGCGATGCATCAGCGAGTACGACGATCCGGCCCGGGCGATAGCGGTCGAGCTCGGCCATCGCTTGCGCGAACGGCTGCGCCTCGATCACGATGGCGCCGCGCGTCCAGGCCGTGACCGCGTGGCTGTCACTGTTTGCGACAGCCTGCGGCGCCGTACCGGGACGATAGGATGTTTGCTGGTCTTTGTGGACGGCAATCGATGGACCGGACCGGCGACCGCTGCTGTCGGCGGCGGAGACCTCCACGATACCTTCCGCCACCGTCACACTAGTCTGTTGCTCCTGGGCCTGCACGACGAAGGCCGTGCCGACCGCCTGCGTCGTGCCGCCTTGGGCCAGTACCCGGAACGGTTTCTGCGGATCGGGCATGACGGTAAACAGGGCTTCCCCTTTCAGCAAGTCGATCCGTCGTTCGTTCGCGGCATAACTCATCGCCAGCGCGGTATCGGTATTGAGATGGACAACACTGCCGTCGGGCAGCGTCACGACTTGCTGTTGTCCAACGGCGGTGCGGTGGTCGGCCATTAAGAACAACCGGATGTCCTGATACAGCACGATGAGCGTCACGCAGGCCGCGATCAATCCACCCACAAGAACGGCGCGGCGCGCAGGCCGACGAGACGACCGGCTCTGTTCCAATCCGAGACGGTCTCTGTCCCCTGTCCACTCACCACTCACGCGTTCAAGCTGATCCAATTGCTGCCAGAACATTCGTTCTCGTTCAAAGGTCTGTCGATGAGACGGGCGTTCGGCGAGCCAGCCTTTGAATTGATGGAGTTCTTCCTCCGTGATGTGTCCGGAGGCAAGCCGCACGATCCAGTCTCGTGCGGTGGCCGCCGTGGTCTCTTCCACATCGTGATCGTTTGGGTTGGAATCGGCGGGTTCAGTCATTGGGCAGGCCATCGTAGCGTCCTGAATGGATCAGCCGCGTAAGCTTCATGATGAGAAGACGAGTGGGCGGTGGAAACCCTTGGGCAGAGGCCCGATGTCACCGGTCTCGAACGGCGGCCAGATGGGTAAGCACTTTTCGAATGTGCTTTTCGACGGTGGAGAGAGAAATCTGTAGTTCTTTCGCAATGTCGAGCTGCGGCTTCCGCTCGTATCGATTGAGATGAAAAATTCGCCGACTCAAGGGCGGGAGTTGCGCCAGCGCTTGTTCCAGCCGGGCCAATTCCTGCCGGGCCATGGTGACGCGTTCCGGATGCCGGCTGTCCACACCTCCCCACAACACGTCATGGGCTTCGGCGAGAATGTCCGCGCGGTTCTGTTCAACTCGCGCATGGTCCGTGGCGAGATTCGCGGCCATGCGAAAGAGATAGGCTTTGTGATTCTGGATGTGGGAGGTCTCGCCCTGAGCGGAAATCTTCAGGAAGAGTTCATGCGTCATGTCCTGGGCTGTCAGGACACACTTGAGCCGGCGGGTGAGAAAGCGAAGCAGCTCTGGTTCGGTCTCAAAAAAGACGTCCGACAATTGGTGCGACATGCGGCTGCCCCCACTGTTGTTGGGCCGCAGGGGCCGCACCGGAGACAGGGGTGTGTATAGCACCGGATCGTCGTCGTCGTCAATATGCGTCTTACGGTCGGCCTATCACGTGCCAACCTCAATCACACACCGGGCAGACAGCCGTTCCCACTACTCAATCCCCTTTAGAAAAATTCCAATTTGATTGCTGCGAGCACCGTCAACGGCGCGCCAGGGTATATTTCTTCCCGGAATTGCCCCCCTTCAAAGTAACGTTGACCCAAGATATTTCTCAGGTTCAGGGACGCAACGAGATTGGTGTGTGGAAGTAGCTCGTTTTTTCGATAATACATCGCGGCATCCATGCGCACGAACCCCGGCAGATCCACCTGATTGTCGCCGAAATCTGGATCGACCGGAAATTGCAATACACCGTTCCGCTTGGCTTGTGCATACATGCCGAGTCCGGCCCCTAGACCTTGCAATTGTCCTTCTTGAACGAAATACGTCGTCCAGATGCTTCCCTGATGCAAGGGAACGTTGGGCAAACGGCTGAAAATCCTATGGCATCTCGATGGAGCGCAAGGACATAATGCCCTCCATGCTTTCCGACATCGCGCCCCATAACCAGATCGCAGCCACAGCTCCGATGAGCATTCCAACTGCGATAGCCAGGCTGATGATCACCGGCAGATCGTCATCGCCTCGAGACCGGCTGCTCCCCATGGTCGGGCTCCCTTCGACTCAATTCTATTGAGACACCTCACTCACGACGTGCGGAACGGAGAAATCGGAAGCCCTTCCATTCGTCCGCTCGGAAGAGATCTCTTGCGATCCAGTTTCTACCGAGAAGCCTTTGGCGGGACGCATCATCACGGCCACCCAGCTCCCAGGCCATGGTTCGCCTTCCCACAAGACCGACGGTTCTCCAGACCCAAACCTTGTTTTCGCCCCATCGACAAACAGTGACATCGTATCGATTTGCAATACCCTGTCCGAAGCTGTTGCGGGCGACTCGGGTATATGTTCCACTTTCTTATGTATCCACTTGTACACGGTGGCGTGGCTGATGCCTAAAAGCTGCGCGATCATTTCATGACTGGCTTTGCCCATCGCATAGAGCAACACTGCCAGCGCCTTCTTCGCAGGCGAGTTGCCCCGCACCGCTGTCGCCGTGAAATGGCAGCCGCAGTCCTGGCACAGATATCTCTGGTGGCCTCGTATGGTCCCCCTCTTCACATATCTTGATTGACCGCACTTCTTGCACGCTAGGTTTGTCACGGCTTCTACCTCCTTATGATTCGGATTTGAGCAGCACACATTACCTAATGACACACGGTTGCGTTGGGAACATGACTCGATACGGCTGTTGAATCTTTGGGCAATTGCCTGACGAGCCCTCCGAGCCTGGCGACCGAATCCGCAAACGCCAGAAACTCGACTCTGTCGAAATGTAGCGTCAGAGGACCATAGGTAAAGT
>JAKDNQ010000378.1 GCA_030456405.1 Nitrospira sp. | reverse complement strand
TTCATCACGGTCTCACGCATTCTCTTGATCCCTGTCTTCGTGGTGCTGTTTGTCACGCCGACCCCGAACCGGTCTCTCATCGCGGCCATCGTCTTTCTCGTCGCCGCGGTCACCGATTTATTAGACGGCTATCTGGCTCGCCGTAATGGCCAGGTGACCACGGTCGGGAAGCTCCTCGATCCCATTGCCGATAAGTTATTGGTCCTCTCCGCCTTGATTCTCCTGGTCAACGTCGATCGTGTGAGCGCGTTGGTCGCGATCTTCATCATTGCGCGCGAAGTCGCGGTCACGGGTATTCGCGCCATTGCCGCAAGCGAAGGTATGGTGATTGCGGCAGAGACGACGGGCAAGTACAAGATGGGCCTACAAGTAGTGGCGATCGTGCTATTGATCCTCGAAGACACGTTTCTGTCCGATCTCGGGAATTTACACCTTGCCGGTATCGTGACGCTGTATCTCTCGTTGGCGCTCGGCTATATTTCAGGTGGTCAGTATGTGTGGAGCTTCTGGAGGCAAGTCGTGGCCAAGGGGCTCTAGCTCGTTTTTCTGGTCTGTCGGGTCTGTCTCGTTTATCTGGTTTATTTAGTTTGTCTGGTTTGTCTTGTTGGCCGAACCGGAAACTCGACCAGATGAACGAGATAAACCAAACAAACCAGATGAACCAAATAAACCTGACAAACCGAGTTCACTCCGTGTGCGCACCTCCCCTCACGATTCCCTGATTCATGAACGAAGAACTCCTCTGTGCGTTGATGACGGTGGGTGGCTATGTGCTGGGAGCCATTCCATTCGGCATTGTGGTATCGAAGGCATTGGGCCTCCCCGATCCGCGAACCGTCGGAAGCAAGAACATCGGCTTTACGAACATCCTACGCGTGTCCGGCAAGAAGGCAGGGATTCTTACGCTTCTTGGTGACTTGGGTAAGGGGTGGGTGTGTGGCTGGGCTGCGATGCATTGGCTCACCATTGAATCCTACATCATGGTTGTCGCGCTTGCGCCGATCGTCGGACATCTCTTCTCGCCGTTTTTGGGTTTCAAAGGTGGAAAAGGGGTGGCGACGGCCGTGGGAGCCGTGCTGGGTTTATCCCCTTCTATCGGACTCCTGTTGTTGTTGATCTGGCTAGGGGCCGTCGCGATCTGGCGTTATTCATCCGGAGGCGCGCTGGCCGCGTTCGGGTGTTTTCCGATCGTGGCGGTCGTGAACGAACAGCGGCAGGAATTTTTTATCTTTTCCCTTATTGTCAGCATGCTCATCTGGATCAAGCACAAGGATAATATTGTCCGGCTCTGGCGAGGGACGGAGAGCAAAATAGGGCGGCGGAAGGACTGACGGCGGTGCGGGCTCTTTGCCCGTTCTTTGAGATATATGGGAAGATGGGAAGGTCATAGAAGAGAGATTTCTCGCTGAGCGCGTGATCGTGTTTTGGATTGGGCCGAGTGAGTTTGATGTACTAACGTGTGAGTGCAAGACAGCTGCTGACCCCATTCCCCAAACTAAAGTCCTTCCATGCCAAGTTTTATCACCACTCTCATGTGATAGAATCCTGACAGGCAATCGCCTCCCGACAGCACGGTCATTGAGAAGGTTCCGACGGATCGAGTTCCCCCTCGCCGGTTCGCCGGCGGGCTTTGTCAACAGCCTGTTAGGAAGATTTCCTGGATTTCGGCAACGCCAAGATACTCGATTTCCTAGACTCATCATTTGGGAAGACACGGCCTGTAAGTATCGTTTCGAAGATGTGATCGAACACCACGCCTGGTGTACCCTTTGTCTTGCCGGATCGAAAGTAGGAATGCCCCTTCGGCGAGTCATAGAGGGTATTGACCTCGTCGCAATCGATGGCGTACACGTTTTTTGGCGTCAAGTCCATGTCCTCAGGCCCCGTATGCCCAAGACGGCGAGAAGACTCCGCGTTTTTTAAGTTACTGACTTTGCTCGCTCGCAGCGCCAAGTCGTCGGACGCGTAATAGACCACCACATTCCGTGACGCATGGCTGATCAGCTCGCCCGGCTCCCCCTTGTGCAGCGATTCATTCAAGATGTCGGCCGCCACTAAAAATGTATTGCGGAATAACAGCGGCAATCCGTTTGGCTGATCGTATTTGTGCCAATTGCTTAGTGTTTGACGCAGGACGCGATTGCCCATGGAATGCGCAAGAACGTTGATGCGTTTCAGGCACGGGTCTTCCTCGGGATTGTACTCGACCGAACTTCTCCACTCCATGAACTTTTGGAACATTCTGGCAAATGCAAAGGCGCTTTGATCCGCTGACTTTTGATCGTCCCAGTAGTCTTTCACCACGCCAAGATCGTTATCACAGGGCCAGATAATCGGAATCACCAAGACTTCGCCGTTCTTCTCCTTGTTACAGAGCGACTGGAATTCATGGACATTTTCAAATACATGTTCCGGGAGATTGGAGAAGCCATGAATATAGATCAGGATTTGCCTATATTTTGACTCCTTAATGGCCGACAGAAGATTTTTGCTGCCGATTTCTTCGTGCACGTCTTTCTTGGTTCTGCGACAACAGAAAAATCCACGACTAGACGAATTATTCTCAAGGTCAAACGCAAAATTTTCGTTTAATTCCGGCTCTGTATTGTTGGTGGGTTGCCTGCTTGTAATGAATAGCATGAGACTCCTCCTCTACGTTGAACAGAGTTGAATGTCTAGCAGATGCTGAAAAGAGAGTGGGGTAGCTGGGACAATCCCTGTGCTCGCGCAACGCGCGGCCTGAGAAGGCCCTCGTTGGACGCGCGCAGTTGGGACTATCCAGCCACCCCATAGTAAGTGATATCGCTGCGACCTTGCTGGACAGCCTTTTTGAGCATCCTGCGGTTTAGTTGATATCGACGTCATCCCGTAAGATTCCAACGGTGTATCGTGTGTTAACTGAGCTTTCTCGAAGCCTACTGACAGGCCCAGCGCTTCACGCACAAGGACGGCGGCCTAGCGAAAGGTATCAGAAACCATTCTTCGACACAAACACCACTCTGTGATCTGTGTGAGAAATCGACACCGATCCGCGCTTTTGGTTAGTTCATGTGTGAATGCAAGATGTCATTCCGCAAGCAATCAGAAAAGACTCCCGACCCCTTTGTTTGCT
>JAKDNQ010000377.1 GCA_030456405.1 Nitrospira sp. | reverse complement strand
CGACGCGCCTGTTGGCGTTGATCCGCGATCTGACTGGCACGCGCGCCCTTCCATTGGTTCGACCGTGGACCGATTGGAGGCGCCGTTCGTTTCCGGACTAGCACCTTCATGGCACATCCCCTTCTGCTGACGAAGGGTCGAGGCGTGCGGCACGAACGAGGGCGGACTCAAGAATCCGTTCGGTCAGCTCGTCATAATCGATTTTGGCCTGTGCCGCCGCCATCGGGAGCAAACTGGTTTCGGTCATGCCCGGCACGGTATTAATTTCCAACACGACAGGGCGGCCACGCGGGGTGATACGGAAATCGACTCGGGCCGCGCCTTCACAGCCCAGTACCTGATACGTGCGCAACGCCAATCCCCGAATTCTTCTGGTCACTGCCGCAGTCAATGGCGCAGGACAGAGATACTGAGTTTTCCCCTTTTCATACTTTGCAGCAAAATCGTAAAAACCTTCCGGCGCCACAATTTCCACGGCTGGAAGCACCAATGGCGCAACGTGGTGCCCTCCGATGATCGAGACCGTGACCTCATGCCCCGGAATGTACGCCTCGACCATCGCGTCCGTATCATAGCGATGGGCCAAGGCCAGAGCCTCACGCCATTGCGACGGTTTGCGCACGATCGTGACGCCGATCGTGGACCCTTGCGATGCCGGCTTCACCACAAGGGGCCAGCGCAATTTTTCCGCGCGCAACAGGGTGGCGCTGGAGACCGTCTCTCCGCGCTTCACGACTGTGCCGGCCGGTATTGGAATACCTGCTGAAGCCAAGAGCGTTTTCGTGGTGACTTTATGCATACCGATCGCGCTCGCCTGGATGCCGGAGCCGGTATAGGGAATTCCCAACGTTTCCAGAAATCCTTGAATCGCTCCATCTTCCCCGCCCGGTCCATGCAAAGCCAGAAATGCCAGATCGATCTTCTGATCGCGCAGATCCTGAGAGAGCGTCGGTCCGACATCGATGGCCACCGCGTCGTACCCACGACGAACCAACGATCGATGGACTGCAGCGCCTGTCCGGAGCGACACCTCGCGCTCAGCCGATTGCCCACCCATCAGTACCCCGATGCGGGCGCGGGTCAGAAGCGGTCGCTCTGTCGAATGAGACTCATTCATACCGCTACGTCTCTCCTACGATTTTCAGTTCAAGATCTAACCGCACCCCCAACCGACGCCGAATTGCGCTGCGGACCTTCCCGATCAACGCCGTCACATCTGCCGCCTTCGCCTGCCCCCGATTGACCATGAAGTTGGCATGCTTCATCGAGACTTCCGCATCGCCGACACAGGCACCTTTGAGGCCCACCGCCTCAATCAGTCGTCCAGCAGAATCGTTCGGAGGGTTCTTGAACACACAACCGGCGCTGGGCATCGCGAGTGGTTGTGTATCGCGTCGATAGTGGAGATAGTCCTTGACCACTCGCTCAATCTCCGATCGGATCCCTGGCTTCAATTGAAGCCAGACCCCCACGACGATGCCGCGTGGCAGCAAGGCCCGTCGATACTCGAACCTCACCTGAGCTGCCTCTAGATCCGCAATCTGGCCTTTCCTATTCACCATGCGAACAGCCTTGATCGAATCCTTCATTTCACCGAGCTTTGTCCCGGCGTTCATGACGACACAGCCGGCCGCTGTCCCGGGAATTCCTGCCGCCCATTCCAATCCTGCAAGGGAACGACGGATCGCATACCCGATCAATGTCGGCATCCCGACTCCCCCTTCGGCATACAACACCGCCTCTGATTCTTCTTTGATGGCCCGCAGCCGCGCCAAGCTGACCACAATGCCGCGAATTCCCCCGTCTCGGATAAGGAGGTTCGTTCCACCCAGTACGAACAACGGGATCTTGTGCGCACGCGCCTGCCGAACCACCAGACAGACATCTTCAATGTCAGCCGGCTCACAGACGACATCCGCCGGCCCTCCGATCTTAAACGAGGTGTACTCTCGCAGCGGAGCCCGGAAAGATGTGGATCCCCTGAGACCGGCCACCGCAGCGCGCAGATCTGCCTGCGTGAATGCCATCTGAGTCTTTGTGACTGTCGTGGCACGTCGGCTCCCCCGCTTCATCGCATCATCCGGTCGGAGACAGTCGGGCCAATAGCCCAACGCCGGTCTTCCAAATATCCCCTGCACCTAATGTCATCACGAGATCCCCCGATTTCAGATGGGGGAGCACCTGATCCACCATCTGATCTTTGTGTTCTACAAACGTCACGGACGGATGGCCGGCTGCACGAACAATGTCGGCCAGCTTAGCTCCGGACACCCCGGGAATCGGCGGCTCCCCCGCCGCATAGATATCCGCCAAGAACAAGACGTCTGATTGGTCGAACGCATTCGCAAAATCCTCCAGCAAATCTCTCGTCCTGGTATAACGATGCGGCTGAAACAGGACCACCAACCGGCGGTCTCCCCACCCTTGCTTCGCCGCAGTCAGAGTGGCCTTGACCTCCGTTGGATGGTGCCCGTAATCGTCTACGACCATGATTCCATTGGCTTCCCCCCGCAGATGAAAACGGCGCTCCACTCCCGCATAGGCCGCCAACGCTTTCCTAATGAGATCGACCGGCACATCCAATTCGATACCGACCGCAATCGCCACGAGCGCGTTGGACACATTGTGCCGGCCTGGCACGGCCAGACGGAACGGGCCCAAATTGCGCCCACGGAACTGCGCCCGAAACTCCGCACCCCATTTGTTGAGGCTGACCTCCGTCGCCAAGAAATCCGGCGAAGCCCCATCGCGTTCCGAGAGTCCATAGGTTTGATAGCGTTTCACGATCTTCGGAAACAACGCCCTGAGCCGATCGTCGTCAGCGCACAAGACGGCTAACCCGTAGAACGGCACCTTGTTGATGAACTCGAGGAAACATTCGTTGATGCGTTCCATACTGCCGTAATGATCGAGATGTTCCCGGTCGAGATTCGTCACCGCGGCAATGGTCGGTGACAGACGGAGAAACGACCCGTCGCTCTCGTCGGCTTCCGCCACGAGGAGATCGCCCCGACCGAGGCGAGCATGGCTTCCCAACGCATTCACTTTCCCCCCGATCACCATCGTCGGATCCAATCCACCCTGGGCCAGGACATTGGCCACCATCGACGTCGT
>JAKDNQ010000376.1 GCA_030456405.1 Nitrospira sp. | reverse complement strand
TTCCTGACAACACGTCTTCGGTCCCGCGATTCACCATCATCGTGACCCGCATATCCGGTCGTGCAGCTTTAATCGCACGCACAGTCGGCGTCGCCAACAAGACGTCACCGATATAACGGAGCTTGATGACGAGAACGTTTTTCATGGGAAAAGAGCCGATGGCTTACAGCTGATAGTAGGAAACAGGAGCTGATAGCTAATGGCTAATGGCGTATAGCACGAACAAAGAAAGTCCTGTTTTTTCTGCGAGATGCTATTGGCCATAAGCCATCTGCTATTTGCCCTGGTCTGACGCCATACGCCATCAGCCATTAGCTCCCTCCTTCGCACAACTCCCGGTACAGTGCAACGGTCTTTGCTGCAACCAGCTCCCAGGAGAACTGCTTCGCCCGAGCAAATCCTTTGACCTTCAAGTCAGCTCGAAGCGGCTCATCCTCAAGCGTACGAATCATCGCCTCTCCGAGCGCCCGTGCATCTTGAGGATCCACCAACACCGCCGCATCACCCGCCACTTCCACCAATGCGGTCGAATTCGACGTGAGCACCGGCGTCCCACAGGCCATCGCTTCCAACACGGGCATCCCAAACCCTTCGTACAATGAGGGGAAGACGAACAGTTCAGCAAAGGAATACAACAGCTGCAGATCGTTCCTGGACAACCGTCCTGGGCAGAGCACCCTTTCTGTTAAGCTGCGCTTTCGAGCCGTCTCTTCGTAGTTCCCAAATGGATGGATAGGCGAACCGGCAAGGACCAACATTCTCGGCCCCAGTTTCTTCCGCACCAGTTCCGCCGCTTCAAGAAATATCTGGTGATTCTTGCGCGGGTCTGCCCCTCCAATAAATAAGACATAGCGCTCGGACGTTAGGCCGATCCGTTTTCGCAACTCCGCCATGGCCGGATCACCCGAGCGTGGCGCGAAATCCTCCGACACTCCGTTGGGAATCACCTTGATATGCTCACGTTTCAAGCCATAGAGTTCCATGAGTTCTCTAGCCGAAAACTCGGACACCGTGATGGCCCTTCTGGCTCGCAGCGCAGTTTGTCTCGTCTTGAACGACGAGGGCCATTGGCCCAACATTTTCTTCGAGTACTCGGGGTGACGATCTAGCCAGAGATCGTGAATCGTCACGACCCCGCCATAGCGCCCGACGGTTTGCATTTTGAAATTCGTGCCATGGTAGAGATCTAACCGATCGGACAACCCACGCTTCCCCATCCCCCATCGACTCGAGTTTACCCACTGAAGCCGTTCAACACCCGGCCAGGCCCCCACAGTATCTGGCCGGTCAGCGCCCGGCCTCGCATAGGCCACAAAGTCGATTCCTCCTTGCTGCGCCAGCATGGTGCGGAGCAAATGGTAGCTATGCCACCCTACCCCGCCCATGTCACCCACCATGGGATTGGCATCAAAACCAATTCTCATCCTCTTCTGGTTTGTCTGGTTCATTTGGTTTATCTGGTTTATCTGGTTCATTGGGTTTGTCTAGTTATCCGGTTCAACCAAACAAACCAGACAGACCAGACAAACGGTTCAGCCTCTTGCCAGTACCTCACCATAAACCTGCTCCATGTGCCTGACGGATGCATCCAGACTGAATCGCTCCTGAGCACGCGCTTTCCCGTTACGGCCCATCTGCTCCCGCCGGACTTTGTCTTCCAGGAGAGAGACCACGGCTGCGGCAAATGATTCGACATCTGCCGGCGGGACAAGCAAGCCAGTCTCTCCCTGCGCCACGACTTCTGGAAGGCCCCCGGTCATGGTCGCGACCACGGCCTTTCCCATTGCCATCGCTTCGACCACCGCTATACCAAACCCCTCCATGAGTGCCGGGTGTACATACAGATCGAGCGCGCCTAAGAACGGCTGAACCGGGTCCTGAAATCCAACAATATGCACGCGATCGTCAATCTTCAATTCGTGAGCGAGCCGCTTCAATCGATCGGCATAGGCGGTATCGTCACTGCCCACAATCACGTAGTGCACAGTAGGAACAACCCGGACGATAGCCGGGAGAGCCCGAAGCATGACTTCATAGCCTTTTCGTGGAAACAGATTGGCGACGGTGCCCAATACAACGGCTCCGTTCGGGAGCCCGATCATCTGACGAATCGCCTGGTCATCATACGTGGGTTGTTTTTCGGAAAGATCGATGCCGCTATAGACGGTCCGGGCATTTTTCACAGAAACCCCGCCGGCGATCAGCGACTGTTCTATCTGCCGAGACATCGCAATGACAGCCTCGACACGATCAAGCACATAACGTCGCACCTTCGCCGGTTCGATTTCCTGTCTCACCTGAGTTACGATCGGCACGGGATTGGAGGGACGACTCGCGAGAGCGCTCACAGCATGGGGCGCCCACCAGTAATCGTTCACATGAATCATGGCTGGATCGAGTTGATTCACGAGAGCCTCCAGACGCCCGACCGCCGATCGACGTTGAAACACTGCGAGGGGTTTTCTCCAGGGAGGAAGGCTGAGTGCATGGGTAGGAACGGCGATCGCGTGGAGCTGTTCTATGAACGGACCCGTTCCTGGGCACACGACATGCGGCTCCCACTTGTGATGATCGAGGGTCTTCAGCAATGCGATCAGATCGCGTTCCGCCCCGCCGATGGCTTCGATCCCATGTATGTATAGAATTCGCGTGCCCACTACTTGGCATCCGGGTGAGAGGCGGCCTGCCTGGTTGTATCCCACAGCTTGGCATATTTGACAAAGGTGTACATGCTGGCGAACACAGAGATAATGAGTCCACGCACTCCATCGCGAAACCCTTGCCTTCGAACATAGTACTTCCAAAAGGTAAACAGCGGACGTATTGTCAGATCAGCCCATCGAACCGTCCTTTTCGTTCTTCCACGCTCTCTCGCTGCCAATGTCGTAAAATTATTGAACTTTTTGAAGTGGTCTTCGATCGTCCGCTCCGTGTAATGATCGAGCGCATGGCTCAGATATCCGTGCAGCCCTTCATACACAAACCGGTTGTGAGGCTCGCTATCGTCTAACCGACCCACGCCACGACGAAACAATCTGAGCTGATAGTCCGGATACACCCCTCCCCATCGAATCCACTTTCCATAATAGTAATTCTTCCTCGGAAGCGAATAGGC
>JAKDNQ010000375.1 GCA_030456405.1 Nitrospira sp. | reverse complement strand
GGAGCCTGATGATCTTCTGTGCTCGCGCAACGCGCGGCATCAGAAGGCCCTCGTTAGACGCGCGCACGTTGGGAAATCAGCAGGCCACCATCCCATTTGAAGAAACAGAGAAAGAAAGTTGAACAGCTTCATGGCACGCGCGTAGGGATGGACCAAACTGCTCTAAAAAAGTAGAATGGTCCTCATTGACTCATCAATGCATCCTGCAAAGGCGTCTTCAAATTCGTTCAGTGGTGACACGATGCAAAGTTTGACACCCTAACTCCATGCCTAACGCCACCCTATCAGAAGCTCGAAAGCGACAGGGAGCACTCGGACAGTTCCTCACGCCCGCCCCTGTAGCTGAATTTATGGCTTCTTTGTTCGAGCCACTCCCTGCTGTGGTGCGCCTCCTGGATGCTGGGGCGGGAGCGGGAGCACTTACCGCAGCGCTCGTTTCATGCATATGCAAAAAGAAGGACGGAGTTCGCGCCATTGAAGCCATGCTCTTTGAACTCGACCCTCTCATCCAAGACACGCTTTTGCAGACGATGCAAGACTGTCAGCATGCTTGTGCTGAAGCAGACATTCGATTCACCTTCACCATCCATGCGACCGACTTCATTCAGGAAATGTCGGCAGGGCTTGCTGGAGGTTTGTTCGGTGCGCCGCCACCCACGTTTGACGCAGCGATTGTGAATCCACCCTACCGAAAGATCGGTATCGACTCAGCCGAAAGACGCGCTCTTCGTTCTATTGGAATTGAAACGAGCAATCTCTATACCGGCTTCATTACTCTCATTCAGAAGCTGCTTGTTCCAACAGGCCAGATCGTCGGCATCACACCTCGAAGCTTTTGCAATGGCCCTTACTTCCGCCCCTTCCGCGAGGACTTCTTGAGCAATCTGGAACTCGGCAGGCTCCATGTTTTCGATTCGCGCAATGCCGCCTTTCGAGATGACAGCGTGTTGCAAGAGAACATCATCTTTCATGCGGTGAAGGGGCGGAACCAACCTCGTAAGCTGGTGATCTCCAGCAGCAGCGGAGAGCATGGTGACGTGATCGCTGAGTCGATATTGAATTTCGCCGAAGTGGTTCATCCACATGACGCAGAAAAATTCATCCACATCCCCTCGACTCCCTCGCACACGGCGGCTAAGAAAATAATGGACCGCCTCAGCTCAAACCTTGCCTCTCTGGGTGTCACCGTGTCGACAGGACGTGTTGTTGATTTCCGCCTCAAAAACTTTCTTCGACAGGAACCACAGAAAGGGACGGTGCCTTTAGTTTATCCTTGTCATTTTGACGCTGGCATGGTTTATTGGCCGAAGTCTCAATCTCGCAAGGCGAATGCCATTCTCGATAATGACGAAACTCGCCCCTGGCTTGTCCCATCTGGTGTTTATTTGCTCACAAAACGCTTCACGTCCAAAGAGGAACGCCGACGCCTCGTTGCGTGCCTATTCGACCCGAACAATGTGAAAGCGAAGTGGCTGGGATTCGAAAACCATTTGAACTACTTCCATGCAAATGGGCGTGGGCTCGATCGCAATTTAGCAGTCGGCCTCTTTGCGTTCCTGAACACCACGGTGGTTGATCAGTATTTCCGCCGTTTCAGCGGACACACTCAGGTGAATGCTTCGGACCTTCGGAAGTTGGCTTATCCCGACCTTGGTACATTGCACGCCATAGGAATTGGGATGAACGCACTCGACCTGCCTCAAGAAGAGATCGATGAACTCGTAACCAAACATCTTCATGCCTGCAGGTAAACCGAACAACAAGGCAGCGGCTAGAAAACGTCGCCTCTTTGAAGCGATTGAAGCACTTCGAGCCTTGCAGTTTGGCCCAAAGCAAAGAAACGAGACTGCTGCTTATACGCTGCTCGCCTTATTAGACCTTCAGCCAGATGTTTCGTGGGCAGGCGCTCAAGCTCCGCTCTGTGGCATCACCCCTATCATTAACTTCATCGCCAAGGCATACGGTTTGCGCTACGCACCCAATACCCGCGAAACAATTCGTGACGAGGCCGTGAAGTTCTTTGTGGAGGCGGGCTTGTTGCTCCGTAATCCGGACGATCCCAATCGCCCCACAAACAGTGGGAAGACTGTTTATCAGATAGAGCCGTCCGCATTGGCTTTACTGCGCAAGGTGGAAAGCCATGATTGGCCACTAGCCCTAAGAGAATACCTCGTAAGTCGCAAAGGTCTAAAGGACGAGATCGCCCGAACAAGACACTTGGCACGCGTACCGGTCACGCTTCCAGACGGTTCATTGGTCGCTCTTTCGCCTGGAGGCCAAAACCCTCTCATCAAGGCGATCATCGAGCAATTCTGCCCAGCCTTTGCTCCAGGCGGGGTCGTGCTCTACATCGGCGACACAGAAAACAAATTCGTCCATTTGGAAGTAGAGAACTTGGCATCGCTAGGAGTGACGTTGGATTCTGCGGCGAAAATCCCCGACGTGATCGTCCACTACACGGTAAAAAATTGGTTGCTACTCATCGAGGCTGTGACCAGCGCGGGGCCGGTTGATGGCAAGCGACGTAAGGAACTCAAGGGGCTATTTGCAGGCTGCACCGCAGGGTTGGTTTTTGTAACTGCCTTTGAGACTCGCCGCACCATGCAATACTTCTTGTCTCATATCGCCTGGGAGTCCGAGGTTTGGATTGCCGAAGATCCCGACCACATGATCCACTTCAACGGCGAATGTTTCCTTGGCCCTTATCCGGACGCAGTACCAAAGCGCGAGTCGAAGAAGTAGGCTGATGAGACAGTCTATTTGCCTAGCAGAAGCACTGGGCTCATTGCTTAGCATTTGCCGCTTTATGCTCGCATGAGGCGGCCAGGGAGCGTGACTCGATAGGTGCGAGACGGGGTGCCTCTTCGGTTTGTCTTGTTGGCTGGACGGACGCACCCATTTGGCTAATAAAGAAGCCAGGTGGACTAAATGAACCCATGGACCAGAGCGACAAGCAAAACTAGCGCGACATTGACAGATCGGCTTCCCCGAGAGGGCGAGCTAGATGGTCTCCCACTGCGCGTGATCCCAATCTCTACTTCATTTCAAGGGTGGCCTGGTTGATCCTCGATTGCGCGCGTCGAACGAGCACATTCCTATCGTGCGCGTTCCGCGAG
>JAKDNQ010000374.1 GCA_030456405.1 Nitrospira sp. | reverse complement strand
CCGATAGCCGAGATCTTCAAACTCGCCTACGCTGAGGTAGGGGGTCTTCCCGAATTCGGTCATGTTGGCCACCAGCGGTGCTTTACCGCCCTCCTTGGAGAGTTGCCGGGCGAACGAGCGGAATTCGTCGGCAGACTCGAGGGCCTCCGGGAAAATCGCGTCGGCGCCGGCATCGATATAGGCCCGTGACCGTCGCACTGCCGCGCCCAATCCTTCAACAGCGCGCGCATCCGTACGGGCGACGATGAAAAAATCAGAGTCCCGTCGCGCGTCGCACGCCGCACAAATCTTGTTGACCATCTCGCTCGTCGGGACCACTTGCTTTCCCGGAAGATGCCCGCACTTTTTGGGCAGCACTTGATCTTCGATCTGCATCCCTGCCAAACCGGCCTGCTCGAATTCCTCTACGGCGCGCATGACCGCGAGAGGAGGGCCAAAACCCGTGTCAGCATCCACGATAGCCGGGATCGCCACGGCCTTGGTAATGGTGCCTGCATCGGAGACCACCTCCGTGAGGGACAACAAACCGATATCCGGCAATCCTCGCGTGGCCGAAAGACCAGCGCCTGAGACATAGACAGCCTGGAACCCGGCGCGCTCGATCTGCATGGCTGTTAAGGCGTTGAACGCTCCTGGCAGGACGACGGTCTGTTTATCTAGCAGTTCGCGCAGACGCCGGGATTTGGAATTGGGATGAAGAAGGGGCATGCTAATTCCTCCGGTTCATCATCAATAATGGCATCAACACGCTGATATCTTTGAGCTGGTCGAGTTTCCAGACAGAGTCGATCACCTTTTTCACGCGCGTTCGGTCTAATTTCCCTGCCGCTAACCGGCGGAACTTGTCTTCGACCTCGTGATCGGACATCCGGTTCCTGGGGTGGCCGAGGGGATAGTCCACCCGTTTGACATAGTCTTTCCCCGCTTTCGTTCGCACGGTGATGCGCGTGGGCATCGCCTGCGGATAGCGGCCGACGAACTCAGGCTGCTGAACGACACGCACCTTCATTATCAATTCATGCAGTGCCGGGTTGGTGAGGCGTTTCACATCGAACGAATGCAGCACGACCTTCCCGTCTAGCAGGGCGACGGCCACGCAGTAGGGAAAGCTGTGATCGGCCGTCTCTCTCGTGTGAGGATGCCACTTTTCAGCATCATGCCCGATGATTTCAATGGCGACATCATAGCTGCCGATTTCGACGTCTGTAATACCCGCAAGCGCATCGATTCCCTCTACTTTCAGCAAGTCCTCTCGGATCGCGAGAGCGGCTTCCACTGCCGTCTGCGCGTGATACTCCACGGGATACTGTTTGATGTAGGTGTCCAGGATTTTGAACGGAACTGCGTCGGGCGATCCCTTTTCACCTCCAAAGAGCGGAAGCTCGAACGGCCCCGAAACGAGTTTCATGAAGCCCTTCTCACCTTCAAAAATCGGAGAGGGGCCCGTCATCCCTCGTTGAGCCAACATGGCCGCGAACACGCCATTCCGCGCGGCGTTAGCGAAGGCGCAGGCTTTCCACATGGAAAGGTTTCCGACCCGCGTCTGCCGGAGCGCGATATTCGCGACACCAGCCAGGTTGACAGCCTGCAGCGTCTGGGCGTCAGAGAGTTTCATCACCTTGGCAGTGGCGAGGGCGGTGGAAAATGGGCCGTAGGTCACATGGTCCCAGCCGCGCGGGCGCAAGGCCGCTGCGTCACAGAAACGGCACTGGAGTTCATAGGCGAGCACAATCGCCTGAATCACGCGCTGGCCGGAGGCACGAGAGACCTCTCCGACCGCAAGGACAGCGGCAATGTTATCCGAAGGGTGCGCTGGTTCCTTTGCAAGGTACGTATCGTTGAAATCCAGATAGCGGACGAGCGCGCCGTTGGCGAACGCGGCGAGATCAGGCAGCGTTTTATGATTCGTCCCCCAGAGCGTTGCGCCGTCAGCGGCTTGGACAGATTGACCGACCCGGCGCGCGATCCGGCAGGGCGGCGCATTCCATGCTCCAAGCGCACAGCTGAGGCTGTCCAGGACCCGCCGCTTCACTTCGTGCACCACAGGACTGGGCAGGTCATCGTAGCAAAGGGATTGGCAATACCGACTCAAGCGAGCTGCAAGCATCGTTATTCCCTCCTGATCTCTAGCCTCCCTTCACCCCGCTCGTTTCACGCGGCTCGACTGCCTTCGATACGATCAGGCTCCGATCTCGTCGAGGGGCGCTCGCCGAAGTACTGACGCCTCATGAACTGATGCGTCCTTTTCGGCCGACCTCGGCTGCCGCATGTCGAGAAACGCCTGCACGGCCGCTTTCTTGTCGGGACTACCACATAACTGGCCGAACAACTCCGCCTCCCTGGCCAACCCTTCGGACAGCGGAATGTCGAGTCCCCCTCGGATCGCATGCAGTGCTGCTTCGACGGCGGTCTTTCCGCGCGCCGCAATCAAGGCCGCAATGCCCTCAACCTGTGCCACTAACTCATGTGGCGGCACGACTCGGCTGACGAGGCCGATTCGGAACGCCTCCTCTGCGTGCAGACTCTCGCCTGTCAGAATCATTTCCGCCGCTTTGGAAGCCCCGACGACTCGCGGCAGCCGTTGGGTGCCGCCGAAACCAGGAATGAGGCCGAGTTTGATTTCGGGCAACCCCAACATAACCCCGGCTGCCGCCACCCTGATGTGGCAGGCCAGAGCCAGTTCGAGCCCGCCGCCGACGCAGGTGCCGTTGATGGCGACAAGAACCGGCTTTTCCGACCGTTCGATGCGGCTGAGCAGTGACTGCCCACGAACAGCAAACTCCGAGCCGCTATGCACGGTCGCGAGGTGGGCCAACTCATGCACATCTGCCCCGGCGCAGAAAAACCGTCCGGTACCGGTCACGATCACGACTCGGACGTACTCGTCCTCCTCTAACTCGTTCAACACCAGTTCGAGTTCCTTGAGTACGGAGAGATTGAGCACGTTGGCCGGTGGATAATGCAACGTGATCCACGCGACGTGGTGAGAGATGGTCAACAATTGGTGAGGCATCGCACCCTCCATACCACACTTCGTGTGAGCCGGTGGCTCTTCAGGCGCAGCCTATCTTCATTGACGCCACCGGAAGGACACCTTCGCCATTCCCGTTCCTTGCGCTCAG
>JAKDNQ010000089.1 GCA_030456405.1 Nitrospira sp. | reverse complement strand
GCCGCCATGTAGCGAGAGAGGAAAAATCCGATCATCGCCAGGAACACGATCCCCAACCGTTGTACCCAGCCGGAAGGATTGTAACTCCAGCCAGGGGGAATGCCGGCGCCGGGGTCGTCACGACCGAGCTGCGGGATAATGACCGAAAAGGCGACCACCAGCGCTCCGGTAAGTAAGTCGTTATTGTACACCGCGGCGTTGGAGGCCCAGAACAACAGCGGCACGGTCATCACCCAGAGACCTATGGCGCATACGGTCCACGCAGCCCACGCATAGCGCATCGCAAGCGCGCTGAATAGCATAATCGCCGCACCGCTCGCGAGGTCGCTCCAGAGCAGCGCGGACACGGTCATGCCGAGGGCCGGCACGGTCGCGAGAAGCCACAGGCCGAGCAGCATGTTCGCCACATGCGGCCAGGGGGGACCATCCGGAATAGGTTTTATTTTGAGATCGTTTTCCTGATACCAGCCCGCCGGGTCGGACTTCAGATCGTTGAGCATGATCGGCAAGGTGTTGCGCAGAGAGTGGCGCGGCTCCCAGCCGAGGAGCGCGCGGGCTCGGGAGATGTCGAGCGCATAATGATCGTCGGATATATCGATCATCCACGGCTTGATGAAGGGGTCGGGGCCGGGCAACACATTCAGGATCCAGGAGCCTAACTTGGCCAATCCCTTGGGGATGCGATACGTTTTCCATTCTTTGCCGTGAAGCCCGCTGCTGATGGCGCGTTGTAGCTCATCGTAACTCAGCGTGTCCGGTTCGCCGATGAGCAGCGTGGTGACCGGCGGAAGATCCTTGCGACGCTCGACGGCGAGCGCCAACGCCTCAACCATATCCTCCATGTGCACGAAAGCGGCTCCATGCGTGATATCGCCGGAAAAAATATGGCTGATGAAGCGTTGCTCGTACATGCGCTTGATCTGATGCGCGATCGGGATCGAATGGCATCGATCGTCGTACACACCGGCGATGCGCAGAAACACCACCGGCACGTCGCCTCTCTCACGCAAGATCAACTGCTCCGTCGCGACCTTCGACTTGGGATACTCCCATTTCGGTTCGAGCGGCCAATCTTCGTCGAGACGCTCGCCCGGTTCGCAAGGCGCATGCACGAGCATGGTGCTGGAAAAGATGAATTGCTCGACCTCAAAGTCGCGCAGTCCATGCAGCAGCCGTTCGGTGCCGCGCACGGTCACTTGCTCATACAGGGGACTTGGCTCACCTGAAAAACTATAGTAGGCCGCGAGATGGATCACGGAGACGATGTGCCTGTGCCCGAGCCGACGGACTTCCTTCAACGCAGCGCTCACGCTGTCATCTCGGGCGAGGTCGCAGGCGATCACGTGTTCGGTCTCGATCGGCGGATGGGGCGGCCCTTCACGGTCGAAGCCCATCTCCGTGTAACTCTCTCCGACGCGATCAATGAACGAACTGCCGATCCGCCCGCTGCTGCCGGTCACAATTAATGTTCCCAACCCCTGTTCAACTGTCGCTGTCTCCTTCATGTATCCTTACCTAGCTATCTTCATCGCATGGAGTGGGATCCGGCAGACCTTGTCACAAACTGCTAGAGAAATTCACGAACTGTATCCGCCAGAACTATAAACGCGATTTTCTTTCACCTTGGGAGGGTAACGGGGCTCAATGAATCCACAACCACAGCCCCAAACTCGGACGAACCCGATAAATCGATGGGCTGTCACTCGCACCCATCTCTTTCACACATTCTTTCGCAACCGTATCACTCGTCCCACGATACGCCGTTGGTTCGTCAGCGGGAGATCGGCATACCTCCGGTTGAGCGGTTGAAGGGTGGTCTCCCCGTCTACTTCCTTGAGCTGCCTCAAGATAGCTCCATCTGGGCGGCCATTTTCACTATCGACCAGCACATACTGGTCAGGCTCATTCGGAAGATCAGGGTCGACGAAAATGACTTCTCCCTCACTGAAAAGAGGCTCCATGGAATCGTCTTTCACCTGCATGGCAAAGGTACGTGTACCTGGAACGTCTGTTTCGACCATCGCTTCAGCCTGGATGACCCGAGACGGCACTTCGGGTATGAGCATCTGGTCGATTTGATCCCATCTCAGGAGGGGCACCTTTCTCATCTGGCCGAGGGGAGAGGGATTGGCGGGGTCTTTGAGATCAAACTGTCCCTCTGAGTGTGGCGGACCTCCGATTTGGAGAAAATCTACGTCCACACGAAAATACCGCGCAAAGTGTTCCCATGTTGCGCGGTCTTGAGGGAGTTCGTCAGTTAAAATATTCGCAATTGTCTCCACGGAGACCCCAACAGCGGAGGCCAACTCCTCTTCAGTCAGTCCCTCACCGAGCTCTCGATGAACAAGCCCTTTCAGGTTCATTGCAGATTGCTCCTCTGGCATGATGCTGAACCAGTCCGCCAGATTTGTTCTCGCATCGCTCAGAGGCTCAACGTACCGAAGCATACGCCGCGACTCATAAGACATAAGACACAGGGCGCGCTTCATAACTTCTGGGTTATGCGACGTTTCCCAACAAGACGGTCCTCATGGAGTCCGTATACCGGACCTGCCGTTTGGAGTGGCGTTCGACCGACATCCGGACCTGGTTCTGCAAAATGATAGGGTCAATAAGATTCCCGCATTGCACGCAGCGGAGAGTTTCGACATTGTGGTTATCAGGATTTTGCAAGTCGTAACTCCACTCGCTCACGAGCAGGCCCTCACAACGGACGCAGGATCTCGTCGAAAACTGCTCGCTAGCTGGAAGAGGCTGAATGGCATTTCTTCTGCCGGTCTGTTTCATTATTCCGATTCCGCTGCCCGTTGGCTCTGTTCGCTCCATTATCTGTTTCATGATTCAGTCTCCTAGTTATTGGTTCGGCGCGAAGGGACTCGTGCCGCAATCATTTCAGTGTGAACATATATGATTCAAAAACATCGACCACTGGGAAATTCCCCAGTCGGAAGACGTGTGGTGGCAAAACGTAAGCGGATTCGAGCTCCTGACTAGGGGTTCACCCAGTAGGGAAATGTGCGCGACTTGAATTACCCTGTTCTCAGCATTGTTATTGAAACAGCGAATGATCTTTTGATACTTGCACTGGAGGCGCCGATGACATCAAACAGGAATCGAATCAACGAAGGGTACGGCAAGCGCGTGCTCGTCATCGATGACGCTCAGGACATCCGCCATTTGACGTGTCTCGCCTTATCGGATGCCGGCTACAATGTCTATTCAGCCGCTGACGGTTTAGACGGTTTGGAAGAGATGAAAAAACGCCGCTATGACACAGTCCTTGTTGACAATAATATGCCTCGTTTAAACGGAGGCCAATTCATCGCAATCGCTCATGTCACGTGGCCTGATACACCGATAATACTCATGTCAGGAGACTGGCGGAGTATTGATCGCCTTGATGCTGTTGAGGGGATCTATGCCCGCATATCTAAACCATGTGAGCTGCCAAAATTGCTCGACTTGATTGCTCACGTCTCCAATGGAGACCAGCTAAAAGATATACATCTCAATGCCTACCAGCCCTCATTTCTCCCGGAGCCTCTTCGTCGATAACACATGATCGATACATTAGTATCACTGGACACGTGGGCCGTACTATTATTGGTATGGTTGCGAGATCTACTTTGGATTTTTTGAGTAGGAGTAGGTCGTCACACCCCCAGAGTTTTCACCTGCCGTTCTGCCTCGAACCAATGCTCCAAATCGTTGCCATGTCGAAATCCTCTTTCTTCATAGAGCAGGAATGCCCGCTCGGCGATCCTCATACGCAGGTCTGACTCGAGGCCATTCCCATTCGTTGAATCAGACACCTCACGCGACGCGTCAAAGTGCTCCGAACCATTCTCTTCTACCGCGTTGGTGTTTTTATATTTGGCTTTGGATGTTGAACGTGACATGGATTCCTCCTCCTTTGTTTTAGGACGTCGCATATAACTTACCTCAGCCCTGGCCATTGCCTGTTAACTCCGACGTGGTTTAGTCCTTGATTATTCCCGGTTAATGCCCCGCATCCGATTCCTCAACGAATGGAAATCCCTCTCCATGAATCTTGCCGATGATGATCTCCAGGCCGCCCATAATCCCATTGAAGGACTTCGAATTCTTCAGCCATCTTGCTGTCCTCTTTGCTTCGCACGCTCCCCTATCTGCAACCTCGCCATGGATAGCTCCAGCAACCATACGAACGAATCGCGTCATCCCTTTCAGTCGTCTGACCTTAAGCCGCTTCATATGATCTTCTCCGCGAGGACGTTTAGCACACACATCCTGTCCACAGTAGACTCTTGCCAAAATGCCATGAATGGAGAAGATGGCGCCACTAGGAATAGCCCTAGATGGTTAGGACGTCTGCTAGGTAGCTCCCTAGGTTACCGAACGCACCAATTTTGTGTAGAGTCAGCCTATGAAAGCAGTCGCCTCTATCGCCCTTGTCGCGGCGCAGTTCCTATACATGGCTGGCTGTCAGAGTCTGCCATCGTTTACGCAGAGTGGAGGCGTCAAGGAGATTCTCGTGAGAGCCGATGTGTCCCTCGCTGAAGTAAGCGTCAACGCAGGCGATAAAGTCCGATGGATAAACGAACGTACGACGCCTATCAGCATTGTGTTTCCCCAACCAGTTCATGCCAAGCTTTCATGTCGCAATAACTTTGGAGGTTTTTATACCGGCGGAATCGAGACGACGCTTGGCCCCGGCGAATCAGCCAGCCTCTGTTTTCACTCGCCGGTATCTTTCCAATACGTCGTTCGAATGCAATCTGCCTTGGAAGATGGAAAAGTCAACATAACCGGCGCCATTAGAGTCAGTGAAGCATTGGGTAAACATATCGTTCAGAAACTGCCTGACACCATGACCACGGACAA
Organism: Nitrospira sp.; assembly: GCA_030456405.1. The sequence continues at coordinate 3,317 of JAKDNQ010000089.1, read as the reverse complement.
CAGGACTCAGCCATGATAAATGGCAGGGAGCTATGGCGCGACACAAGCCTGAAAGAGGTCCGCTCACCCACCGCTGGGGTTGTTCACATTTCATTCAGCACCGTTTTCCATCAGATTAACAAGCGAGAGAGCCGGCTCTTTCGGTGGCTTGGTGACATACCCACAGGAGTACCATGAGAATCGCACAATTGGCGCCGCTCTGGGAAAGTGTTCCCCCCCGCGGTTATGGCGGAACCGAACGCATCGTATCGTACCTCACGGAAGAACTCGTACGTCTAGGCCACGACGTCACCCTGTTCGCTAGCGGCGACTCAGCGACGACTGCCCGTCTGATGGCCATGTGTGACAAGGCGCTGCGCGCGGCTCCCGACGTGCTCTGTCGCGATGCGCCGTTTTTCATGATGCTCGAACGAGCGTTTGGCGCCTGCGCGAACCAATTCGACATTATTCATTCTCATCTGGATCTTATGGGCCTTCCTCTGTCCCGGCGATGCCATACTCCCGTGCTGACCACACTACATGGCCGCCTCGATCCGCCGGAATTGGTTCCGGTCTTCCGTGAATTCACAGAGCTGCCGCTCGTGGCAATATCTCAAGCTCAACGCCGGCCGCTTCCTTGGGCCAATTGGCAGTCCACCATCCATCATGGTCTTCCTCCAGACCTCTACAGCTTTCATCCCGAGCCAGGCAAGTATCTCGCCTTTTTGGGGGGCATTTCTCCGGAGAAAGGTCCTGATCTCGCAATCGAAATTGCAAAACGCGCCGGCATGCCCATCCGGATCGCCGCCAAAGTCGACCCGGTTGAGCAAAATTATTTCACGGCGCGCATCAAGCCGCTGTTGGATCATCCGCTCGTAGAATATCTCGGCGAAATCACGGAGAAGGAAAAGAATGATTTCTTAGGTCACGCCTCGGCGTTGGTCTGTCCGTATGATGGGCCTGAACCTTTTGGGCTCGTGTTCATCGAAGCCTTAGCCTGTGGAACACCCGTTCTCGCCTATCGACGGGGATCCGTGCCGGAGATTCTCGACCATGAACAGACAGGGTTCATCTGCGAGACAGTGGAAAAGATGGTCGATGCCGTGACGCGCATATCTACAATCGATCGAGGTCGTTGTCGGGAGGTTTTCGAAGAACGATTCACCGTTGAACGCATGACACAAGCATATCTTTCCTTGTACGAACGACTCAGCAAAACTACAGAGCAACCGGCAGTGGAACAGGACTTGTTGCAGAGCGCGTTTGCCGTAGGACAAACTCGGCAAAACTTTGCCGCCTAGCGTTCAATCACCAGAAACGCAATCCCGGACGTTACACCACTTCGCGGATCTTGTTCTCGAAGACTGTCTTTAGAATGTCCAGCCGATCCTTCTGTCCTCTAGCCAAAGCCTTTGTGAACTGCCAGGCCTGATCGGTTGTAATCTTGCCCGGCAACGGCGGTTCATGAGGGTCCACCACCGCTTCCACCACGGCAGGGCCCGGATGGGCAAACGCTTCACGGAGGACCGAGCCGACGAGGGCCGGGTCGCTGACGGAATAGCCCGCAGCCCCGCAAGCTCTGGCAAAAGCGGCAAAGTCGATCGGATGCAGATCGACACCATATTGAGGATTGCCTTCGAACGCGATCTGCTCCCATTTGATCATGCCTAACGAATTGTTCTTGATGACAATGACCTTGATCGGAAGGCGGTATTTCACGATGGTGGCCAACTCACCCATCAGCATCGTAAATCCTCCGTCGCCGGCGAAGCAGACGATCTGCCTTCCTGGACGCGCCATCGCGGCTCCAATGCTGTATGGCAATCCGTTGCCCATGGTGGCCAATGTCCCTGAGACCGAAAACTGCATCGTGCCTCGGATGTTGATGTGCCGCGCCGCCCATGTCGTCACCGTCCCTGTGTCGCAGCAAATGATGGCATCGTCCGCCAGCACCTCGTTCAGTTGGCGCGCCACCACCTGAGGTTTCAAGGGGGTATCGGACCTTGTCCCGCGTTCCTCCAATAGTTCGTTCCATTGTTTCATGTGCGTTTGGGCTCGCTCAAGAAAACTGCGATCGCGTTGAGGTCGAATCAACGGCAGCAATGCGCGGAGGACATCCCAACATTGTCCTACCAGCCCGATGTCGACCGGATAGCGAAGCCCGATTCGCGCCGAGTCGATGTCGATCTGCACAGCTTTAGCTTGCCCTGGCTTGGGATAGAATTCCAAATAGGGAAAGCTGCTGCCGGCGATGATCAGGGTGTCGCATTCTTCCATCACGTCCTGGGAGGGAGCGGTGCCCAACAGTCCGATTCCACCGGTCGTGTAGGGATGGTCATCCGGCACGACCGCTTTGCCAAGAAGAGGTTTGACGATCGGCGCCCCGAGTGTTTCCGCCAACTGCACAATTTCGTTTCGCGCCGAAAGACAACCTCGACCGGCGAGGATGGCAACCTTGGAGCCCGCGTTGATCAAGGCAGCGGCGCGCTCAAGCTGCGCCTTTCCCGGAAGCGGCAATGCATCGCTGTACACATCGCCACTATGTTCCGGGATGTTCGCTTTGGACCGCGCTCCATCGGCCGGCCAATCCTGGATATCTTTGGGGATGGTGATGTGCGAGACCGTTCGTTTAGAGAGAGCCGACTTCACGGCTTCGTCCACGACGTTACAGACGTGCGCCGGACCCATGACTCGTTCACTGAATGGCGCAACGTCGCTGAACACACGCGCAAGATCCACGTCTTGCTGATAATGCGTGCCGATGAGATCATGATACGTGTGTCCGGTGATCGCCAGGACCGGCTGTCCGTCGAATTTCGCATCGTACAATCCGTTGAGCAAATGAATTCCCCCCGGGCCGGACGTCGCCAAACATACGCCAAGCTTGCGTGCGAACTTTGCGTATCCACAGGCCGCGAGCGCGGCAGCCTCTTCGTGCCGTACTTGAATCAGCTGAATGGCCTCACGATGAGTCCGCAGGGATTCATAGATGCCATTGATCCCATCTCCCGGCAGCGCAAAGATCGTATCGACCTTCCAGTCAATTAATCGCTCCACCAGCAAATCTGCAACCGTCTGAGCCATACCGTCCTTCCTTTCATTTGCGCGATAAGCAGCCGCTCGCCTTCGTGATGACACATCCACGGCTTAAGTGTCGGGTCACAATCGCTGAACAGGACTCGCCTCCATCCCATACGGCGAGAACTCAGCCCTACCTTTCGTGGCCTGATAGGCCCGCAGCACTTCCGCGACACTCCAGGCCTGAGCAATGCACCCTCGCGGGGTATAGGGTGGTTCTGCATCGAATATCTCACTGATGGTCCCCATGCCGTTTTCAT
>JAKDNQ010000013.1 GCA_030456405.1 Nitrospira sp. | reverse complement strand
ACGCCCCACGCCGCTGGAGCCTCCCCATGATCGTGATTCAACTGCGGAATCCGGGCTAATAAGCACTTCCAGCTAATCATTCCCCTGAGATCGGCGACTCTTCACGACGGCTCCTGGGGATTGACTGATCGGGAGGTTCGCGATGCCGGAGGGACGTTCCAGTCTGCTGCGGCAAAGCGATCGATCTGCGGTGCCAGCCGCAGTTCACGCATCGCGCCGGTGAGACTGGAGCGTAGTTGTCAAGGATGCATTCGACGACCATAAGTCCGCCGCATTTTTGGCACGATGCGTTTATCGTCGAAGTTCATGTTGGGGACATGATCATTCTCTCCTTTGTGAGCAGAGCCTCTTGAACGGTCATCGCTGTCGTGATGATGTCTTCACAGCCCTGATCATTTCAGCTCAAAAATGAATAGGGCCAGTATAGGGGGCAGCAACCCTGCGAGGACCAGCCACCTTCCTCGGCGAGCCAATCCATATTTGCCTCGCAAGACGAATAGTCCGGTCAGGCTCAGAACCATGAGAACGAGCGCAAACAGGTCCGAAGCCCACTTCCACCCTTGGAGGCGGTTGAGGTGGAGGGCGTTGACTTGGTACAGCACGGGTCTTCGGGAGACTTTTTCGTAGGTGCCTTGTCCCGTCGTGAAATGCAGATGCAAAGACGCGTTGTCGTAGTAAATCTTGACCTGATCGGTCGTCGGGAAGTCGTAGATCTTATAGGTGTCTTCGTTGACGAGTCGTCCGAATTCCGCGATCCGTTCTCGGGTAATCTCTTCCTTTGTGAAAGGCTGGGGCAGTGAAATTGTCTGTTTGGTGATGGTAAAGTCAGGGTTCCAATCGCCGATGTGGTTCAATGCGATACCGGAGAGGCAATAGGCCAGGATCAGCGAGGCGCAGGCGTACCCAACATCGCGGTGCGCGGCCACATTGAGCCGTGCCAGGGCATCCTGATTGATCCAGGGCATCAGTCGTTTCAACCATCCTCCTCGCATCAATTCACTCTCGATATCTTCGGTCGGATTTTACGAACGTACTCGTCGGTCACCGACACCACCCACCGCTCGACGTTCGGATCGGGAAGAATCGCGTCGGGTTTATACACGACACGATTCTTGTTGTCCGGCACCTTGGCGATGCCGTCGCCGATGATCTTGATTTGGAACATCTCGTCATGCGCAACCAACACGGGAATGACCAGAGCCGTGCGAGACGTCTTGAGAACCGTATTGATCGCGGCGGTCGTTTCTTCCGGCTTGTAGTCCGCGATGTGGCCGCACCAGCCGTATGAATACCCCGCGATGCCCGTGCGTTCCTTGATGACTCCTGCGACCTTGTTGAACAGTTCAACCCATTCCTTGTCGTAGGTTTCATCCCCATACCCGATGAGAACCAGCCCCTCATGGGAGGGATCTTTCGAGAGATCCGAGACCCGCCGTAGGAGGTTCTTTTGAAGGATGTCGGTGAAGTCGAGCGGCGGAGTGATATGAGGCGTTGCCTTAGGCGTATAGCGTTGAATGTTCTCGATCTTGAGCTGTTGAAGGGAACGAGGATCTTCCTTCATCCCCAAAATAGTCGGGATATCGTCGAACGTATGCGGGCTGACCGTGAGAAAGACGGGCACGACAATGACGTCGGTGAAACCGTCATCGTCGAATTCCTTCATTCTGGTGGCGATGGAGGGCTCGGTGTATTCCATGAAGGCCGTCTTCAATCCCTTGACGGCCGACTGTTTCAGGATGGACGGCGCGACGCGGGATTCCAGCTGCAACAGCCCGTTCCGCCAGGTCTCTGAGCGGGAGCCATGGTTGACCAGCAACACGCCGATTTTAGGGTCGCTGGCTGAACTGCCCGCTGCCCCCGACTGGTAAGGAACGACTGCGGTCATAAGGATGGAAAGCAAAAGTATCAAAGAAAACATGGGTACCTCCTGGTCATGTTAATTCAGTGCACATAACGTCATGGCCTCTATGAATCGGACGAGGGCCTGGACAGAACACGTCCACCTGGCGACAGCCACTCGGATTGCATTCAACGATGACTGCAGGATGCCCCAACTCCTGTCTGAGGTATCAGTATGAGAACCGTGAGCACCCCGCTCAGGCCGAACATGCGAATGGCTAGACGCGCATTATTGATCATGGCTTGTCTCCTCTTCTTCAAATGGATCGAACATAGCCTTGCGCATGGCGTCTTCCGTCATCTTGAGGTCCGCCTTACGCCCGCTGGGAGGAATGCGCCCCATCGTCGAGTCGCCAAGGAGCTTGAGATGCTCTCGAGCCCGCTCATTCGGCGCCTGCTCGACAGCCAGATTCATAAGACGTTCGCCCTCTGCTTTCTTGCCCGATCCCCAGTAAGGGGACCGGACACGGATCGCATCAGGACAAAACCCAGTTGGCCATAGGTGTAGGCATTGGGCTCCAGATCTAACGACCGTTCAATGGCTTCGATGGCTTCCAGATCTCTCCCCAGCCGAAAATACGCATAGCCCAGATGCCGTTGGACGCCGGCATTGGATGGAAGGATCCGCACGGCCTCTTTCAACAACGGCACCGCGTCCGATTCGCGCTGCCTGGTTCGGAAAAGACATTGAGAGTACAAGACCAAGACCTCCGCTCGCCTGAGTGAGCTGGAAGGGACCGCTTGCAGGGCATTCCGGAAGTTCTGTTCTTGAACCTTGTCACCACAGTTCAGTTGGAGAAGAGCCATTAACTCGCTACCTCTTCGGGGACGATCTTGTGCGTGAGCTGTCTGCAGCGCTACCGCGTTTAACAGGACGACCATAAAGACTATGATCGGCGTCCATCTCATGGGGATTCTCTCTTTCCCTAGCGCCTCCATAACGCGATCTTTGGCGGCAGGTCCGATCGCGAGCGTCGTTTCGGTGACGTGATGCGTCTCGATGTCGATCTCGGTGTCCTCGTTGAGCTTGAGTGTGAACCGGAGATGGATTTCAACACAGGATAGAGCCTTCTCGTTCTGATCGATCCGGCTACGGAGGTCGACTTCAGTTTGAAGCCGACGCCGTTGATCGTCACTAATGCGCAGAGGCGGTTAGGGGCACGATCCAGTTGTCGGCGAAGACCATGAATGTGAACATCCAATGTATGCTCACCGACGGCAAACCCTGGTCCCCATACGAGATTGACCAGTTCACTCCGGCTGAGCACTTTGGAGGGCTTCCGCATGAGCGCCCTGAGAATTGCGAAGGGTTTGGCGGAGAGCTTCACCTGTCGTCCGGCAATTCTCACCTCGTGAACATTCCCATCCAGTTCCACGGCGCCTACCTGATAGACTCCTCGACGCAAGTTATCGTGTCCCGCCCGCCACAGGTAGGCGCCGACTTTGGCAACCAAAAGACGATGTCCGTCCCGCAAATCATGGACGCCGTCCATCCCACGCTCGAGATCCCATAGACAGTGGTCCTCGGTATAGAGACCGTCGAAAGGAACCACCGCTATCAACAGAACATGCCGAAGCGAGGGATCTGTCCGAAGCATGTCCCAATCTTGGATACGGTGATCCACCAACACCAACACGAGCGACGCCGGGTCCGTGACGGCGAATATCTCGTTCACAGCGGCGGCTAATCGGACAGCATAGCCCGCTCGATGCAAGTGCTCTTCTAGGTTTCTGGAAAATGCAACGTCGGGCGAGAGAACGACAACCGAGCCTGTTAAGCGTGGCCGATGCAGTGCAGACTTGTTTATATCCTGGGATTCCTTGATCAATGAATCTCCCCGCATCCCAACCGATGCCGTTACGGATGGAAGCACTGAAGAAGAAGAAACCGGCAGAGGCTTGTGCTCCGTCAGTTGTCGGTCACGTGGCCGAATCGCTATCGAATCTGTGTGTGCTGTGGCGCTGTTCATGGTCTGGGTCCTCTGCTGTCGGGTTGAACTTTCTGTCTGTACCGTCTGTTACCACATGGAATCAGAACACCAGTGTCGCAAAGAATCGCGCGTTGTAACCGGGGGCTTCCTGGCCGATGCCGCCACCGAAGCCGTTGTTGAGGAAGTATTGGGTATTGGTGAAATTGTCCACTACCAGATTGAAGTTCAGGTATTTCGTCGGCTGATAGGACGCGAACAGGTTATGCAATACGTAACCAGCCTGATTGCCGATCGTGAGGCCGAGATTGCAGGGCGAGACGACTTGCGCAGAGGAGCCGGTGATCACCCGGCGGTCATCCACCGCGCGCACGCGATACCCATATTCGAGCCGGTTCTCGAGATCATTGCGCCCTACCGTAAACACCAGCGTATCGCCGGCGACGTCAAAGAGATCGCGCTCGCCATCGCACACCTGCTTGCCCCGCACGGCGGCAGCGCTCAGGTTGCTGAACCAGCGTTCAGTCCGAAAAGCCAACTCGAACTCCACCCCTTCCCGGTTCTCCTTGCCGTCTTGCGTGAAGTTCGTGCAGATATTGTTGCCCCCTGCGGGATTGAACGGCTCGCAGAGCGCTCCGCTCGCCGTGCGCGCCGTGAGCGAATAGAGGGTGTTGTCCACGCGGTTGCGGAAATACACCACCTTCGCCGTCAGCATATCGACGCTGGTGAAGAGACCGGGATAGGCAAGCGACACGCCAAACTCCTGGTTGCGCGTGGATGCGGGCAGATAGCGATCGCCGCAAACACCGGAGCTGGGAGCGAGCGCGCCGAAAAAGAAGGGGTTGCAGCGGCTGAACGGACCTTGCGTGAAGTATTCATCGACGGACGGCGGCCGGAACGCCTCGGCGTAATTGTAGAAAAGCGTGAGCGGACCGCGCAGCGCGTTCCAAGCAATGCCGGCGCTGGGGACAGTCCTGCCGAACTCAACGGCCGGGCTGCGGCTTTCGGCTTGCAATAGATCTCGTGTCTGGTTCGCACTGACTTCGACCTCGTAGGAGTCGTGACGGAGACCGGTCATGACGGTCACCTGGCCGAGCGTCAGCCGATTCTCGAGCATGTACGCAAGATAGGACTTGGTGCCCGAAGGCTGACTGAGGTTGTCCACCGTCTGGCGCGAGCTCGTAGAGGGGTTCAGCTGGTTGGTTCTGGATTCCCGGTGGTTTCGGTTGTACTGGATTCCGTACGTGAGCGAATTGCGCACCGGGCCGAGGCGGAACACCGTAGTATTGGTCAAGTCGAGCGTCGCGACACGGAAGTCGAAGAAATTCGTGGGTGAATTCGGCACAAGGGTGCCGCTCGCATCCTGTTTATCGGAGTCGGTGACGCTGGTACTGGTGTAACCGGCCGTTCCTCTGAGGCTGATCCAAGGGACAAGGGTTTGTGTGGCAGGCGTGTATTCGAAGTTGGCGGTGGATGTGCTGTCGGTCACGGCGCGCCGCACAAAGCCGAACACGCCCGGTATCCCGATCGTGGCGTCAAACGGCTGCAAGCTCTCTTCTTGAAAGTACGTTTCTCCGAGCGTAAGGGCTGTTCCAGCCCGCGGACGGTACGTCGCTTTCAACAATCCGCTCAAGCGGTTCGTCATGGTGTTCCGCAACTCAATCCCGCTCGCGGTTCTGATGTTGTCGGAGTTGCGATACGAGACGTTGGCAAGCAGCTCAAGCGAGTCGGACGCCATCCCATAGGCGGTCGCCGATCCGAGTTTTTCGAGGTTATTGCTGGAAAACCCTCCCTTGAGGCGCGCGCCGATGCGTTGTCCGGGCTGCAGCAGGTCGGCGGCGTCCTTGGTCCGCATTTCCACTACCCCGCCGATGGCGCCGGAGCCTTGCAGCGGGCCCGCGGGCCCGCGTGTCACCTCGACGGCCTTCAGCAACTCCGGCTCGACGAACACGCCGCTGCCGGAGCGGTACTTCTCGAAACTGCGGATGGCGCCGTCGACCTTGACCAGCACATCTTCAGTGTCGCCGAACCCCCGGATGTTGAGTTTCATGCCGGTGTTGAGCGGCCCGCCGTTGACCGAGACGCCGGCGATGTCCTGCAGGACGTTGAAGACATTGTCCGACTGCTGGCGCTCCAACCCCTTGGCCGTCACGGTCGTGCTCGAACGCACCGGATCGAATTCGATGCCTTGGCGTCTCCCGTTCACCTCCACCTCCTCGGCTACCAACACTGTGTCCCCTGGCTCAATTTCAGGCGTATCGATCGGTCGATTCCCTGCCGCCGTGTCGCGTTTCTCCGCAGCACGCGGTTGTCTCTCTCCGGTGTTCCGATCCTCTGTTATTGCTCTGCGTGCGGCCTCTGTCGTATTGCTGTTCGAAGCAATGCGCGGACTTTCCGAACCCGAACGCATCGGACGCAAGTCCGCCGCCTTGCCCGTCCCTCCATATACCGGCCATGTCGGCAGCAGTGCGAGAAGCAATATGACACCTCCCCAGCATTTGCCGCTCATGCTACATACATGCATCGGCGTGGCCCCCTCAGAGAGGCCACGCCGATGCGGACTCCGTCCTGGAGCCTCAGACAGCTCGCTGTCTACGCCGAGCCAGCGCCACGATCCCCGCAATCCCCGAAACCATCAAGTAGGCTGCGGCAGGCAATGGCACTGGGGCCACCGTACCTACATCTAGGGAGAGCTGGTCCAGGCTCACGCTTGAACCGACGGCATTCCACGCTAACGAGAGAGATCCGGAGTGCGACACGCCCAGCCAGCTCACGAGGGCCTCCACCTCGTTACCACCGAAGCCGCCGGTGATGACTTCGTTGTGCAGCTGCTGGTACGTGCCGGCTACGCCGTTCAGTGTGAAGTTGGTGAAACTCCGCATGAGCGTAGAATCGAAGTTGCCCAGCGATCCGACCCGTAGATACACGTCGGTCGTTCCGGCGCCCAGACCTCCGGCGGTGAAGTTGAACGCCGTTGGCGCGCTGGGGCTATAGATGTTGCCGCCGCTGGTAAGGAAGGCGGCGCCGGTCGTCTCTGCCACTTGGTAGGCGCCGCCGCCGAAGAGACTGACCTCCGGACTGGTATCCTGAATATTCCCGCCCGGGATGTCGTCGTTAAAAATGTTCCACTCGGCATAGTGACTGCCTGGCGTGCTTCCTCGCGTCCACCCCGACGGCGTGAAAGTGTTGTCCCAAACGGCCTGCACGGCCTGCGCCGGCTGGCCGGCGGCCAGCAAGAGACCCAGGCCGAACATGCTCCCCGTGATTATTGACTTCGTACGATTCATTGCAAGTCCCCTTTTCATTGGTTAGCCTTCACCGCCTCACTCGCAGAGGCCAAAGAAAAGCCAATATCTGTTCAACAGAAAGCAGCGGCCCCGCGCCGCCTGCCATGCGCTTCGGTACCACGTACTGGTTTAGCCCTCATTCCTCCTTTCTCTATCGCCCCGGAGCCCCAGGGCAGTCGATCACGAAGCGATATTGCCTGCCGCAATGGAGAATGACCTCCTTCTGCCCGCGTTTGAGGAGACGGATCTCCACCCGCATCTCTGCGAAGCCGTCATGTGTAATGAGCTCGTCGTACAGCGCGGACAGGCGCGACCTGACTTCCTCGTTATGGACGTGTGCCGACATCGTCTCCATTCACCCTTCACTGACTTTGAACAATTGGGGTGCCGGCAGAAGCGTTCCCATTCCGGCGATCACTGCCGACTGCCCCGCCCTTCGGCTGGATTAGTTCAGCCGTCATGCGTGTCAAGCCGTCCTCCAGCCAGCGGGTGAGAACGGGATCGATCAACCCTTTCTCGTTGATCTCGTAGGGCAACCCCTGGAGCATCTTCTTGTAAGGGCCCGATCCATACAGCCGGTTGGCAATGACGAGAACACGCCCGTGTTTTGCAGCTTCTTCGATGGTCGCGCGGACGGCGGCGACGGCTTGTTCCCGTTCTTTCGGCCAATCCTCTCTGACCGTCAGAGCCTTGATCGATTTCAACTTGGCGCAGTGGGACTCTTGCCGGAGCCGTTCGATGTTCTGATTCATGACCGACAGCCATTTGTTATTGCCCTCTTCTGTTCCTTCTCCATGCGCCAGGAGAAGCACCGTTTCATTCGCGGGGTCTTTGCTCAGTTCGCCGATTCGCTTGTGAAGGACGACGGCGATCTCGGGGTTGTGCTCATAGCCGCCGAACGTCGAAAAGCTTGCCGCAGTGCGGACCTGAGGCGGGGCGCCGGCTGGTCCATGCCCGCTGCCGTGAGGATCGGCAGGCGATTGATCGCTCAGACCGAGAATATAATCGGTCAACGGTTTCATGTGATTTTCCAAGGCATACATTCGGACAAATATGATGTGTCTGATGCCGCGCTGTTCCAGCCGAGAGACGGCATTCTGAATGATGGAGGGGTCGCCCATGCCATAGGCCATTTCGACCGAGTATTTCGCCAGGAGCGGCTGGATCGTCGCTTCCACGGCATCGTTCCACGGCTGGGTCGACCCGTGAGGCATGATCACGACGCCGATCTGGCTTGCCGCCAATGGGGTCTCGCGGTTGGCAGTCTTGTTCAACCACAACAGTGCATTCGGATGCGGGAGCAACTCATCGGGTTTGTAGGCGACACGGGTGTCGCGATACTGTGCGCCCAACCAGGCGGTCAGCGACATGGAGGAATCGAATTTGGGTCCGATGAAGACGGGCACGAGCAAGGTCCGTCCATCCTTGGCCAATTGAGCCAGCAAGTGCGCCTCGACGTCCTTGTTTCTTTGATCAGCCGCTTCCGCCTCACGATCGTAATGAACGACGACCTCTGCCGCGCGGAAGGCCTTGTATCGCTTGACGTAGGACAATAATTTTTCTAGGTCGGCTTTCAACGCCTTCTCGTTGGCCTCATCCGTTGCGCCGGCGCCGACGAGAATCAATCGCTCCGATTCGGGGTGCTCGCTGAGCGCGGCAATACGGTCGAGCACGATCTGCCCGATCAGATAGTCGTGCGTCATGGCCGGCGCCCACCGCACAGGCAGTCCGCCGGAGTAGGCCGCTATGAGCGGTGTCACTCGTTTGAGCAGTGGATCGACTTCAGAAAGAAACAAGGGAATAGCGACGATCTCCGTGACACCATCCTGTTTCAATTCTTGGGCTGCACGAGTGAGATATGCGGCGTACTCGCCTTCCACACCGGTATAGTCTCTCCCGACCAACCCGAGCGTGGCCGGGTAGGTTTTCTTGAACTCATCGACGAGGGATCGGACTTCCTGATTTCCGAGGAAGCCACGATCGGGAGCGACGACGAGGAACCCGACCTTGGACGCAGGTGCAGCGCCGGCCGGCGTCCAACTCATACCGAGCATGATCGCTGCGGCTATGGTCAATAGTGTTTGCTTATGCATGGCATTCCCTCCTTGCTTCATCATTCGAGTCTGTCCAGTCGGTAGCGAATGGGGATCAACACCGCGATTTGAGACTTTCCGAGATCTTGTGGTAGACGAACCGGACAGACCCGATGCATGAGCTGCAGCGCATCCTCATCGAGGGCGCTGTACCCAGAGCTTTTCGTCACCACCGCGTCGACCAAGCTGCCGTCGCTATCGATAGTGGTCTTGACGACGACGATTCCTTCCCATCCTTCCATGCGAGCCATGCGGGGGTAGGCTTGGAGGCTCATGATCCGTCGCCTCAGCAATTCCATCAGCCATCCATACTGCGACTTCGAGGGTACGGTCCCTGTCATCGTGGGATGGTTCATGGCGACTGTATCCGAGGGTGAAGAGGCAGGGGAACCTGAGGAAGCGGCCGACGAATCGGAGAAGGGAGCGGAGTCTGCCGGTGGCGCGATTGAGGAACTTGGCGCGGCGTCGGCAGTCGTTTCGTCCCGATCATGAGAAAGGTCTGGTGGAACATGCGACGACAGCTCAGCCTGATCGTGGAAGCGCTTGGCAATTGTCTCTGTGGCAGGACTCGCTGGCGCTTCCAGAGCTGCGGTCATCTCGGAGCGCTCAATCGCCTCAGAGGGAATTTCGTTCACAGAGGCCACGGTCTCAGTTTGCCGCTTGATCGGTATAGGGCTCTCGACGGGGACAGGATCGCTCGCAGAGGAAGACACATTTGTTGATTGCTGTGCCCGAGCGGCGGGGGTGACGCGCTGCGCCGTTCGTTGAACGATCGACGGCTCGCTAAGAGCATGTTGTTCGACCATTTCTGAGGAGGCAGAACGGATTGAAGGGGAGAGGGATGCCAGAACCCGTGACGAGTCTTCGAGAAGGTCGGCTATCTCCTGATCTCTACCCGGAGCTGCCTCACCTTGTGGATCGGAAGCCGTCGCCTGCTCGGCTTCATTTTGCGTGTCGGACAGGAGGATCTCCATGCGATACACAGGGGCCGGAGCTTGGGGAAGTTCCCGAAGGAGCACGGCAGCCACTGCCAGCGCCAGGGTGTGAAAGCAGACGGAGCAGGCCCATGAATATGTCCGGTCTTGCGACTGAAGGGCCGGCTCGATGTCGGCGAGAAGAGCGCGGTTATAATCGAGAGACGCCATGACAACGACTTGCTTGATAGATAAATGAGATCAATTGTCAAATTCATATACAAGATTCCACCGCGCAGTGACCATGTTTGGCCGCCTGGTTTACATGTTCTCTTTCCAGATGCCGAACGGAGCGATATTTCTGGGATGCGACATCCGAGTACGCGCTACCGGCCTGGGGCTTACACGCGGTCGTGACAGGGAATTGGGCCGCTGACAGAGTGGTGCGGCGAGGGGGACGCCATCGTTACGTTGTGAATGGTTTGCGAGAGCAGGCCACAAGCTTGCTTTTCTTCGTGATTCCGAATACTTCCAGGAAGCCTTCTGTCTCCACAAACGCTTCAGCGTAAATGGCAGTGTGACCAGTCACGCGCAACAGTTCTTTCATGATGTTGGCGCCGATTCCTTGCCGACGGCGCCCCGGATGGACCAGGATTTCTGCGATCCACGTCACGGCGATGTCATCGGTAAATGCTCGGGCGTAACCCAAGAGATTGTTGGTCTCGTGGGCGACAACAAAATATGAGCATCCTTTGATCATTTTCTCCAAGATGGCATCCGGGTAAGAATCTTCCGATCCCCAACCGGAGAGCGCCAATTGCGCTCTCAGCTGTCGATAGTCGGCGCAAGGAGGGTTCACGTCCACTTGTATGGTCATACGCTAAATCTCCTTTTATGTTATGCGCACCATGGCGCATGAAACGCATGCCTGTTTCCACTAGACGCGACTTCTTTTCTCACTGCTGAACCGCACTGATCCCTTGCGTGAAATTGCCAATGGACAGCGCCGCTATCCTTGAACCTATTGGGTCACATCCATTTCATCTTGCGAGCTATCGCTCCAATGCCTACAAGACCGGACAAGAACAACGGCAGCGCGGCAGGGAGAGGAACTGCGGCGACCTGATAATCCAAGATGTAGGTCGTGCTTCCACTTGTTTCCTGCAGCCAGAAGGTATAAGCGCCGGGACCGACCGGGCCACCGGCAACGTTGTCGAGCAAATTGTCCCCAACCGAAAGACCAGGCTGATCGCCGATCAGCGCCCAACCGAGAAGGCCGGCTGCGGAGGTCAGATCCGTAATGCCGTTTCCTTTTGCCATGCCAAAAAACGACTGGTCATCGGTGGTCGTGTAACTCGACAGCACGATGGCATTTAACATTTGGCCGGCGTCGACGGTAAGAGTGAAAAAATCGCGATCCAACGAAGGTGTGTGAACGGTGGACCCCAAGATCAAGTTCTCTCCGAGACCAAGGCCGACAGAGGTTGGGCTCAAGTTGTTGGTGGAAAGGTCGCCGTGCGCCGCTTCGTCATAGACTGTTGAGGCATGAGCATTGAGCGCGATCAAGCCGCAGAACACCATCCCCGAAAACGTCCGGAACATCGTGCGTACGAGTCTATTCATGTGCGCCTCCTGTGGTGACTAAGTGAGATCTAGTCGCAAATTCATATACACCGAACCGCCGGTCGGAGAATATGTTCGGTTACCGGGTTTGGATGTTCATTTTCCTGATGCGCCGTGGCCGCACCGGGATGGTGGCCGAGGGGGAGAGGATGTTGGGCTACCGGTCTGGGGCGTCTGGTTGGGAGCCAGACTTTCATGACTTAGCCAATCGACTACGATTCGAATAAATTCAGGCGACGAATGCTGGTCATCCGGCAAGATCCCCAGGTGATCGTGGTTTCGGAGTTCGTGAAGTTGCGCATTCCTCTTCGTCGAAACCACGCTTCGAAGGACTGCCAAGTTTCTCTCGAGTGCATCGCCCGGACGCGTCTCGTCGTTTAGGCTCTGGACAAGGCCCATCGCCACCAGCGCGGCAGTCAACGTTTGCTTCAACCCGCAACGTATCATTACGGATTTCGCGCTGCCGTTTAACCTGTTGCTCAGCGACTGGCACAGGACAGCTTCACTCCTTACCCCACCGCCACCGGATCGGTCGCCCCCCTTTGGCGACCACTACCACGATCAAGATCCCCGTCACTGCCCCGGTGTACGCGAGAAATGCCGGCAGGCTGGACTGCGGTTCGAGGTAGTAGGACCCGCAATACAGCAATGCGATATATCCCACCAGCATGGCCCAGCCTTGCCATCGCACCGGAGGCTCCAGCCCCAACCATATCGTCTTACCGGGAACCAGAACGAAGGTCGTATGGTCATGAGGCCATGCTCCCACGACGAGTTGGAGGGCCAGCTCTACGACAATAGTGCTGCGCCGCTCCCTGCAACGGCAGAGGCTATTTCTGTCTATTAACGATCAGGCGGAGCGCCCGTCCGGAGCGCTAGCGGAGGAGGAGGTCGCTTGACGCTGTGATTCTGATTGTTGCGCTCGCTCTGAGATGAAAATCTCCACCCCGGCGGGATCTGTGACCACGAAATGCTTGGCGCCCCATGAACCGACCGCGATACCGCGAGAAATCGGGACACCGCCATGCTGGAACTCGGCTAGGGCGGCGGTGGCGTCATCGACTAAAAAGACCAGATGCATCCCGCTCGGCGCGGTCGATGGGCAGGCGTCGTCGGGCGCGGAAAATCCTAGACATCTCTTCTTATTCGGCGCCATCACAGAGGCGAAGCCTTTTGCGTCGGCAATGTGAGAATATCCGAAATGACGCACGTAGAAGTCGGATGCCTCGCGGAAACGAGGTGTCGTGATGCCGATGTAGGAATTGTCGGTCGGTAGATTCATGAGGCCCTCCTGTTCGTCATGCAGAGTCGATTCTCCGGGTGAGATACAGGAGTTCAATGTGCGATGACCATGTTCAACCGCCGTACGGTCATGTTCTTCTTCCAGGTACGGTGGCCGGTTGTGCGAAATTTCCGGCCGTCAGAGGAGAGAGGCGACTAAAAATGGCCGCCCTTTTCTCCAACAGCGTCAACTCATCGCACGCGTGCGTACAGTGCGGCGTCAATCATCTGCCCATCCTTGAAAACGCTTCGCCGAAGCACCCCTTCACGGGTAAACCCGCATTTCTCCAACACGCGCATGGATGCGGGGTTCCACTCGAAGACGGGAGCCTCCAGACGCACGACGTCAAACTGAGCAAAGATGTAGTCTGCGGTCGCGCGAACGGCCGCAGTCATGATCCCGCGGCCCCAATATGGCTGACCCAACCAGTAGCCAAAGTGGCCGGATTTTGCGCGAACTCCCTCTCCGAACTCGAAACCGATGCCGCCGACGGCCTCGCCTCCGATCTCGATTGCCCAATGCGTTAGAATGGCCGTCTTGGCAAGAAGGGCGAACCAGAAGTCTGCATCGGCCTCGGTGTAGGGATGCGGGAATCTGTGCGTCAGATTACGCCAGACGCTGCGATTGTTCGCGGCGCGCACCAGGCAGTCGTTGTCACTCCGACTCCAGTCCCGGACGACACACAGCCCGCAATCCAGGCGCATCAGGCACACACCGGTCTTGACGCCGAACGACGCGCCTCAGCCGCGCGAGGCTTTGCGAGCATCGGCTGGAGCCGTTTGTTAGCGGACATGTTGGCTTACCGCAAAGACGTTGCCTTCCGGATCATGACCGAGAAAGCGTAGCCACGAATCGTAATGATCAGCGCGATGCGCTTGCCTTCCACCCATTGCCGCGCGCGCACCAACTCCAGCAGTTCCCATACGGGCTCCTCGACCACATGCACCGCCCGGGGCATCGGCCTCGCCTAGTTGACAGGCTGCATCAGTTTGAGAATATTGCCGTCAGGGTCTTTGAATACGGTGAGTGTTCCCCACTCTTCGTCTAGCTGTCCCACGATTTCAACACCATGCGTTATGAGACGGTGGGTGTCGTCTACTATATCGTCGGAAAAGAGAGTCAATGTCGCGCCATTATGCGCGCCATGTTTATCAAAACGGACTTCCGGCACGCGCGCGCCGCCGCTCCAATGTAAACCAACTCGAACCCCGCCAATTTCCAGAGCCGTCCAGTATGGAGAACTTACAATCAGCTTCATCCCGAGCACGTCGCGATAAAATGTGGCGGCCCTTCCCATATTGGATACGTTGTAATAGACGTCTTGTACACCTTTGATCATGTCTTCCTCATACAAGCATAAGTTTTTCGCTACTCAGGGCGTACAGAAGTAGAGAGGCTTGTTGTAATTTCCTTTCCCGCCCGTGTTTCCCCGCAGTCTGCAAACCGAAGGATAAACCGACCACCTGGGTTACCGGCCTGGGGCGTGCAATGCAATAGTCACAGGGAGACGCGACGCCTGAATGGCCGGAGGGATTCCGCCAAGCACCGCGATCACGAGCGCGAAGGCCATCGCTGTAAAGGCTGATGCCGGAGTCAAGGTCAGCCGAAAGGCGAGTTCTGAAAACGTGCTGAAGTTCATTGTCGAGAGCGTGACAAACTGCAACGCCGTGCCTCCGCCGATCGCCAACAGGCCGGCCAAGGCTCCGAGCACGAGCGATTCGAAAAGAAACACCGCGAGGATTTGGCGCGGGCGAAACCCCAGCGCTCTGAGCATGCCGATTTCTCTGGTGCGGGAGGCGACGGCGCCATACATCGTCATCGTGCCTCCCAGAATGGCTCCCAGCGCGAAGATAAGGGTGAAGGTAAAGCCAAGGAGGCGAATGAAGGTGGCCATCGTGACAGATTTTTCCCGATAGTAGTCGCGTTCGTGTTTCACTTGGAGTTGCAAGCGTGTGTCCGATCCGATGGCCTCTTCGACGCGCTGAAAGGCAGAAGGGGCGGGCAAGCGAAGCGTCAATGAAGAGTAAGAGTCCCGTCCATAGGTGGCCATGAGTTGATCGACGTCTCCCCAGATCTCGGATTCGAACGCCGTTCCCTCTGCCTCCGCGATGCCGGCGACGAGCCACTCTCGTTTCCCTATGCGCAGGTGAGATCCGATCCCTCCGGGCAGAAAGCGCTTGGCGATTTGTGCGCCGACGACGATTTCGGTCGTGCCCGGTTGCCAGGCGCGCCCTGCTACCAGCCGAACCTGTGGCCGCAACATGAATACTTCAGGCTCTGTCCCACGAACAACGACATTCGCAGGGCTGTCTGCTCCACTCTTTGCGAGACTGATCAGAACAACCAATTCGGGAATGGCCAGAGGTTCCCCACCAGAAGCCTGCGCGATGCCGGCGAGCGAGCGCACGATGTGCGCTTGGTCGCGGTAGATCCCACTCGCAATTTCCGTGGTCGCGCCTTTGCGCAACAGCAGGACGTTATCTGGTGAACCGCTTTCGATAAGCGCCCGGTTCAACCCGTTGCCCAGCATGAGCACCGCCAGGAGAATCAGACTGACAAGCGCCAGCCCTCCTATGGTCAGCGCCGTTGTGCTACTGCGGACCCAGACATTTCGAACACTATAGGCCAGGAGAAGTTTCACGGATCAGAATCCTATCCGGTGTGACGCAAGCCCTCAACGATCTTGTCGCGCAATATCATAAGGCTGGGAAACGCCGCCGCGCAGACGGCGATGCACAGCGTGACAGAGGCGCTCAGCAGCAAGGTGCTGGTGTACAAGGTCAGATGCTGGAAGAAGTTTCCCAGTTTGGCGGCGACGAGCGCGCCGTACGCGTGAGTGGCTGGAATGGTGATCGCAATGCCGAGGGCCGATCCCAACGCTGCAATGAGCAGGGCTTCTCCCGTCACGAGCGCAGTCAGGTGGCTCGGTCGAAATCCGAGCGTCCGCAATACCGCTAACTCTTTCGCCCGCTCCCGCACAGCCATCACGAGGGTATTGGCGAGCACCAGCAAGGTGACGCCGTTGAGCACGATCGCAAGGACTTTCAAGGAACTGATAATCGCTCCGGACATGGCGACAAAACCCATCTGAAACGCTTGCTCAGTTTCCGTTCTGGTCTCAGCAGTAGAATTGGCAAACTCTGTATCCACCGACCTGGTGACGCTCCCGGCAAGGGAAGGATCGGCAATCCGGATGATGTACCACCCGACCGTGCCGGCCCGATCCGGGTCTATTTGCCGGCGGCGTTCATTCATGTAGTCCCAGCGCAACAGCATCCAGGTCTCATCCGTGGTTGCGTCGGCGCCGTGGTACACGCCGCGCACGACGAACTCCCAGTCTCCGGGGTAGATAGTGCCCTTGAGAGCGATCACATCGCCCACTTTCCAGCCGTACAGCGCCGCAAGCCGGCGGCCGATCACGCAGCCACGGCGATCGGCGAGAAAGGCCTGGCGTTCCGCTTCCGTTATCGACAGTTCGGCATGAAGATCGAGGAATGAAGCCGGTTCGACGGCGAACTGAGGGAAGAAGCCCTTCGCATCTCGGTACACACCGCCGAACCAATTCGCGTAGGTCACGCCGGTCACTCCATCCAATGTGGCGATGCGATCTCGATAGGCAAGCGGAAGATGAATGGAAAGCGAAGCGGCATGGCGGGAGATCAGTCTATTCGGGACGGAGGCCTCGACGCCCGCGTACCATGCGTGGACTGTCGTGACGATGAGGTTGAATGCGAGGATGACGGTGGCAATGCCGAACGCCGTCAAGGCCACACGGAACGTATGCCGCCGAAGATTGCGCACGATTAATGTTCCGAGAGTCACGGGTCAGCTCACTTTTCCTTTGTCGAAATGGAAGATCTCCTGCGCGTAGTCCGCGGCATGCGGATCGTGTGTCACCATGAGGATGGTCTTGTTGAGTTCCTGATGAAGCCTGCTAAGAAGCGCCATGATGGCTTGGGCTGCGGTTCGATCGAGGTTGCCGGTGGGCTCATCCGCCAATAGAATTGTGGGATCGCTGACGATCGCGCGCGCAATTCCGACGCGCTGTTCCTGACCTCCCGACAATTGTCGGGGATAATGACGGGTTCGATCGCTCAATCCCACGAGCCCGAGGGCCGCTTGGACATGTTTGAATCGCTCCCGGCTTGTCAACTTTCTCAACAGGAGAGGCAGTTCAACATTCTCAGCCGCCGTCAACACCGGGATGAGATTGTAGAACTGGAAGACGAAGCCGATGTGCCGGGAGCGCCATCGGGCGAGATCCGCTTCTCCTTGCTGCGAGACCGCAATGCCGGCTACACGAATGGTTCCCTGAGTGGGACGATCCAGGCCGGCGACCAGATTGAGAATCGTGGTCTTGCCAGATCCAGATGGCCCCATGATCGCCAGAAACCGGCCCTGTGGAACGGACAAATTAAAATCTTTCAGGACCGGTATCTCCTGCTCTCCTCGAAAGTAAGATTTGGACACATGCTGGAACTCGACGACAGGCGGATTCATAGCGGCGCTTCTTTCAGTAAGGCGTTCGGGAACGGGCTCGCATGCCGGCTTGTATCGATGCCGGTGGCGCGAGGATCACCTGCGCTGAAGTTGTCAGCGCTCCGCGGACCTCGCTATCGCCGCCGCTTTTGGACAGTTCTTCTACTGAGATTTCCTGCACGGTTTCGGCTTCGAGCACGTACACGACAAATCGCCCGTTTTTCTGCGCGAGCGCGGACGAAGGGACGAACAGCCGAGGGTGTCTCGAATCGCGCGATTGAGCAGCCGGCGCAAAAGATACCTTGGCGCTCATTTCAGGGAGCACCCGATCATCAAGTTGGGTGAAACGGACTTTAGCCAGCACCGTGCCCTTAGACCGGTCGGCCGTCGGCACAATCTGTTCGACGATCCCAGGGTAGTGCTTGCCCGGCGCCGCGTCCAAAATGATATCAGCCGATTGTCCCTGCGTAATCTTCGTGATCGACGATTCCGAGATCTCGGTCTCGACTGCGAGCGAGGTCATGTCCGCGATCAGGACGACTGCTCCACGTGAATTGGAGGAACCGGCCATGGGAGCAACGACTTCACCGATCTCAGCGAACTTCTTGAGAACAGTGCCATTGAACGGTGCTCGAATCACCGTGTTCTCCAACATCACATCGGCGGTTTGGACATCCGCTTCCGCGGCTGCAATGGCGGCTGCGGAGGAACGCACGGTCGCTTCAGCTCGTCGCAACCGCGTCGAGGTGCTGTCGAACTCGGCTTGCGAAATGAACTGATTGGGCAGCAACGATTTGGCGCGGGCGTAACTTAGTTTTGCGTCTCGCAGTTCCGCTTGGGCGTTCGTGAGGGCCGCTTTGGAGACTTCCAGACGCGCACGAGCTTGATGTTGGATGGCTTGGACATCGTCTTGCTGCACTCGCGCAATGACGTCGCCCATCGCAACATGGCTTCCGACTGTGACCGCGAGATATTCGAGGCGTCCGGTGCCTTTGGAAGCGACAGAAGCCTGGCGCTGCGCCACGACGTAGCCGCTGGCGGTGAGAGAAGAGGCGGGGACCTGCCCTCCGACGAGACGCACGGGCGCCGTGTCTACTTCCAGCGCCGATGAAGGGAAGGGCGCATACCAATAGACCATCACGAGAAGGAAACAGGCGGCGATCGCCGCCACAAGCCATCCAATCCATGACGTTGGCCGTCGCGCGGGCGGCGGATCCTCATGAGGAAGCGTGAGGACGGAAACGTCTGCATCTCTGATGGGGGTGTTGGTCATTGTCCACATCGAGCAGAGGCTCCCCTGGCCGGTAGGGGGCGCTGCCGACCACGGTCTGCTCGGAACTCACTGGGAGATCGGCCGGTCGATCGTTTGAAGAAATGACTGAAAGAGAATTGGTCACTGAATCCAAGCGCGGCGGCGATGTCTGCAACAGACTTGTCCGTGGTCGTCAGCAACAGGGAAGCTGTGTCGATTCGCCGACGCTTAAGATAACCGGAGAATGACTCTCCCATGGTCGAGTGAAACAAATTGGAACAATACTTCTCCGAATAGCCCAGAAACTGCGCCAAGAGTTTGAGCGTCAATCCTTTGTGCAAGTTGCTGCTGATAAACTCCGTGATTTGTTTGGAAAGACCTCCCGGGCGGACCAATGAGTAATGTTCGGGTGTGAGGACGGTGGTTAAATTGAACAGTTCGCAGACCACTTTCAGAAACTTGCGTTCAGTTTTGGCCCGCGCAAGTCGATCGGCCGATTCGGGAGCCTGTCGGCAGAGTTCGGCCGTGAGGTCGCGAAGGCGGTCAGGGAGCATTGTCGAATTCGTCGGTCTAGTCATTGAATCGGTGCGTCGTTGGATTCACGATGGGTTCGATCAATGAGCGCGCGGCGGCACACCCCTCATTGCCCTGAAGGGTATGTTCACGACACGCCGGCAGCGTTTGCATTTGATTTCCACTCCGTTGTGAGTCCAACGCGCAATCAGTTGACCACAGGGACATCGAACGTCTCGATCGTCGGATTGACTCTGATGCTGTGACTTCACGAATACATCTCCATGCCGGCAAAACAAAAGCCCATGGCTGATCAGCAACCATGGGCTCTGGACTTGATGTCCTTTGGCCTAGCCTATCCTGATCGACGATCGAACCAAGATGGGCAATACAATTCAAGAAGAGGGACGGGGAGCTTCGGGAGAAAGAGAAGGCCTCCGTCTGTGGAGTGGGAAGACGCCACCCCGCTCCTTCTGTGAGCCGGCGTGTCGGGCGCGCTGGCTGATGCTTCTACGTTCGTTGATTCCCCCCTATTGATAGTCCTCGTTCAGCGATTTCAGGAACGCCACCAGTGCCGCGCTGTCGCCGGCTGTGAGGGCAATACCTTGAAGTTGTACCGCGCCGTTACGCAGCGTTCCAGCGCGGGCTTGATCCGAGACGTCGATGTAAAAATCGATGATGTCATTCAAGGTGGCGAACTGGCCATTGTGCATGAAGGGTGCGGAATGGCTCAAATCGCGAAGACTTGGCGTCTTGAATCTGGCGATGGCCCGACCCAGTAAGGCCGAATCGGATAGGGGACACGGCACCTGGTCATCGCACAAGATGGTTCGAATCTTCGCTTGTGGGTTCGGCATATCTGGGTTGGCGAAGACGTTCCACACACCCAAGTCGGTCAACGTCGTGCCGGCAGAAGGAACGGCTCGAAATCGCCCACTGGCCGCCGGATGTTGTTGGGTAGCCGGTAGATCGTCGGCTGTTCGTGTTGCGAGAGCGGGGATAGCCAGGCTCATGAAGGCGCCATTTCCATGGCCGGGAATCTCATCAAATTCCTTCTGGGTCGTTCCCGTATTGTGGGCCTTGAAATCGGTAAAGTTCGGAGCGGCATGGCAGGCGAGGCAGTTGCCGATTTTTCCGGCCGCCAGTTCGGCTGGCGAGGCAGGAAGTGCCGCAGGTTCCGCTAGGAATATCTTCAACCCGTTCAGCTCCTGTGCTCCAAACACGAATGGCTGCGTATGAAACTGGAATTGACCGTCTGCTCTGTTGGGGTTCGACGTGACAAACCGGAGCGTCCCAGCCGATTCACGCGCTTTCACGAGTTGCAGCAGACGTCTGCTGTAGTCGATCTGAGATTCGTTGGAATCCGGTGCTTG
The DNA here is from genome assembly GCA_030456405.1 of Nitrospira sp. Next base: position 1,524 of record JAKDNQ010000013.1, on the reverse strand, counting down.
AGGAAGCCCGTTAGTCTCCAGAAACACATCGAACGGAGAGCGGATCGGCGCTCCACTCTCTTCGGTTTGTGAAAAGAGGAGGCCATTGACATACGCGGAGACGACTTTCACGACGGCATCGAAAATTTCCTGGTCGCTGGCCGATCCGATAAATGCACGAAATTGAGGAGGCAGACGCAGCTCGTCAGGAATATCCGGGTTGGCGCCTGTAAATAAAATTTTGTAGGACAAGCCGGTGTCGGTCAGATCAAAGGAACCATCGTCTCCTCGAACCACCTGTGCGATGTGTGCAATTGCCTGGGCCTTTTCGCCGGGAAGCCAGCCTAGCATTCTGTCTGTAAAGGTACCCGCGACCAGCTCTTCCATGGAGTTAAACTCGGCATCGAAATGGAACAAGACGCCGCCCGGTCGATCGAGCGCAGCATTGACGAGAGCAGGAGAATTGCGGACGGTCACGGTCCTGCCGTCGGCCCTGGCGGGTAGCGGGCTGCGTCTTGCGAAGTCGGCATAGGATCGCATGCCGCCGCCAGGAGATGAGAGTACGTCATCCACGAAATGGCAGGAGCGACAGTTCATTGACTTGCCCTTGAACGGTCCCGGAGCGATCGGCGCTCCCAATGTTTCAATGGCATCGACAACGAGATCACCGGCATTGGGATCGTTGACGTCGCCGCCATTGTCCATGAACACCTTGAACGCCTGGGCAAATCGGGTGTCAAGAAACAGCCGTTCACCGACGGCCTCTTCGGCTCCTGGTGTCCCTGTAGCCGCGACTGAAGGCGGTGCGGGAGTGTCGCTGCCCCCACCGCAGCCGATGAGGAGAAATAAAATAAAGATCCAAGGCGACCTCCCGAGGACATGAGCCAACGAGTTGTGACGACGAATTAACGGAAACATGGTGGAACCTCCCGTACCTCTATTGTGAATCAAAACAGTTTCTCATTGTTGGTTCGACAAGATCTGAGTCCAAAATCGCCTCCTGGAACAGCCACAAGACATCGACTAACTCCGGATCAAATTGGGTACCGGCTGCGATTCGGACAATTCTGAGCGCGATCCTGTTTCGCGCGATTGGGTTCGAGACTTCGGGAATGCGAATGGCATCGAAGGCGTCTGCGATCGAAAGGATTCTAGCCCCAAGCGGAATGAATCGTCCCCTGATGCCGTAGGGATAGCCCGATCCGTCCCATCGTTCGTGATGGTGGGCAATGAGGATGGAAGGCTCTCGGAGAAAGAAGAACGGTTCGAGAAGCAAGGCGCCAAGCCGAGGATGATTCTGTACGGTGACATAGGCTTCTGAGTCGAGCCAGTTCATTCCCATGCTCAGCTCGCGAGGAAGCATCAAAAGCCCGATATCGTGGAGGAGTGCAGCGAGCTTTAGATCGTGTAACTCGACCGAAGTCAGGCCGACTGCTTGCCCGATTAATAATGAAATCGCAGCCGTGCGGCGGCCGTGACCGGTCTGCCAGGGGATCGCGCGGTCGATTTCCTTGCCGACCTGGCGAACGAGTATGCTTTCGACGT
>JAKDNQ010000373.1 GCA_030456405.1 Nitrospira sp. | reverse complement strand
TATGAATATGAAAAGGAGCGGTATGTGGTCCTGACCGATGCGGATTTTAAGCGCGCCAATGTTGAAGCGACACAATCGGTAGACATCGTGGCCTTTGTGGATTCAGAAGAGGTCGCGCCCACTTATTTCGAGACGCCCTACTATCTGGCCCCGGACAAACGCGGCGAGAAAGGGTATGTCCTTTTGCGGGAAACCTTGAAGACGACCAACAAAATTGCTATTGCCACCGTCGTCATCCGCACCCGGCAATATCTTGCCGCCCTCATACCCAGCGGCAACGTCTTGGTGTTGAATACCCTGCGGTATAAGAACGAACTGAAGTCGGCAAAGGATCTTGAGGGGCCTTCGAGCAATTTGAAAGCCTTCGGCGTCTCGGCGCGCGAGATTGCAATGGCGAAGAAGCTCGTGGATGAAATGACCGACCAATGGAAACCGGACCGTTATCGAGACACCTATCACGACGATCTCATGAAGCTGATTAACAAACGGATCAAGGCGGGAAAAACTGAAATCATTACTGATGCAGACGAAGACGAAGGCGAAGAGAAACCGGCAAGGGGTAAAGTCATCGATCTGATGGCATTGTTGAAACGAAGCGTGCAGGCCAAGGGACGATCGTCATCCCAATCTAAGCGTTCATCGACAAAACAGGAGCAGATTCCTCGCCGAAAGAGCGCATGAGAGGCTGAACCATACCGGAGTGAAGCATACATGGGCCTTCAGCAATATCGTCAAAAACGTCACTTCAAAGATACCCCCGAACCTCCAGGCACATCGCAACCCCCATCGGGACAGCCGCAGTTCGTCATTCAAAAACATGCGGCCAGCCGTCTCCACTATGACTTCCGACTGGAACTGGACGGGACATTGAAAAGCTGGGCCGTTCCGAAAGGGCCCAGCCTGGATCCCTCACACAAGCGTTTGGCTGTCCTTGTGGAGGATCATCCGCTTGAGTATGGCGGCTTCGAAGGCATCATTCCTCAACAGCAATATGGCGCAGGGACGGTCATGTTGTGGGATCGGGGATCGTGGGCTCCTATTGGAGACCCTTTGAAAAGTTATCGCAGTGGCCGGCTGAAATTTAGCCTGAACGGTCAAAAGCTGCGTGGCTTGTGGAACCTGGTCCGAATGGGCGCGCGACAGGGGGAGGGCAAGGAGAATTGGCTGCTGATTAAAGAAAAGGATGAAGAGGCCCGAAGCGGGAAAAAAAGCGATGTCACAGAGAATCTCACAGAGAGCGTTGCCAGTGGGCGTACCATCGAGCAAATCGCATCGGGCCATCATCGGGTATGGCAATCGAATCGACCGGCAGGAGGGCGGGCCAAAACGGTCCTTCGTCCTCAAAACAGAAGAAGGAAACAATTGGCCGGCGTTCGGCGTGCCCCCCAGGAGGAATCGATTTCTCCGCAATTGGCGACCTTGGCGGAGGAGGCTCCAGTTGGTGAGGAATGGGTCCATGAGCTTAAATATGACGGCTATCGGATCCTATGCCGGGTGAAGAATGGATCGGTGAAGTGCGTGACGAGAACCGGCCGCGATTGGACATCCAAACTCCAGCGGATTGCCGATGCCGCGGCTGAATTACCTGTCAAGACTGCATGGCTCGATGGCGAAGTGGTCGCTGTGAGACCGGATGGCAGCATAAGTTTTCAGAACCTACAGAATGCGTTCGATACACGATCGGAAACGAATCTTGTCTATTATGTGTTTGATCTCTTGTATCTCAACGGGTATGACCTCAGGCAGGTCGGGCTCCTTGAGCGTAAACAGGCGCTGGCAGCCATTGTTCCAACCGCTGCGTCCGGATTGATTCGATATAGCGATCATGTACAGGGGCGGGGAGAGGTCGTCTTTGCTGAGGCTTGCCGCAAGGGGATGGAAGGGATCATTTCCAAGCAGACCCACGCGGTCTATGGGGCAGGCCGCAATAGAAATTGGATCAAAATCAAATGCGACCATCGTCAGGAATTCGTCATCGGAGGATTTACCGACCCGTCAGGCTCCCGGATTGCATTTGGAGCCTTGCTGTTGGGGGTCTACGATGAACAAGGACAATTCCAATTTGTGGGAAGAACGGGAACAGGATTTTCAGAACGGTCCTTGAAGGAGTTGTACAAGCAGTTAATCGCGCTGGAGGAACCGCGCTCACCGTTTATGAGTCCTCCAAGCGGGGTCGATGCGCGCGGAGTTCATTGGGTCAAGCCTCGACTGGTTGCTGAAGTGTCGTTTGCCGAATGGACGAATGAAGGTCTTCTCAGACAGGCCGCCTTTCAGGGTTTGCGCGAAGACAAACCCGCCAAGTCGGTCATCAAGGAAGGGCCGGGGAAGAGTACTCCTGTGCGAACCGGTACGAGTGGCGTAGCAAAGGCTCCCCGTCGAGCCCACGCACGCCGAGTCAGAAGCGCAGCGAAGAAGAACGAGACAACTCCCGACGCGCCGGCCACCATCGCCGGTGTGACCATCACGCATCCCCACCGAGTCTTGTTCCCCGATCAGGGGCTCACGAAGCTCGCATTGGCCCAATATTATGAGCGCGTGTGTCCATGGCTCTTGCCTCATCTGCAAGGCCGGCCTTTGACGCTGGTGCGTTGCCCGGAGGGATACAACAAAGAATGTTTCTATCAAAAACATGCGAACGATACGGTCCCAGACCAGATCGACAGAGTAAAAATTCCCCATGGAAATGGTCTGTCTTGGTACCTCATCGCCGAATCTCTTCCTGCAATCATCGGGCTGGTTCAAATGGGCGTGCTGGAGTTGCACACGTGGGGATCGAAGCGAGATAAGCTCAACCGTCCTGACCGCATCATTTTGGACCTTGACCCGGATCCCTCGGTCGCATGGAAATTCGTCGTCGAGGCGGCTCAACTCGTCAGGACGTTGCTGAGCGAAGTGGATCTTGTCTCCTTCGTGAAGACGACAGGCGGGAAGGGACTTCATATTGTGCTGCCCCTGCAACGCGTTCACACCTGGGAGGAAGTCAAAGCATTTTCCAAAGGGGTGGCGGATCATCTCGTGCGAGTGCTTCCTGAGCGCTTTATCGCGAATATGTCAAAGCAGAAGCGGAAAGGAAAGATCTACGTCGATTATTTACGTAACGCACAAGAAGCCACCGCTATTGCCGCCTATTCCACTCGCGCAAGGCC
>JAKDNQ010000372.1 GCA_030456405.1 Nitrospira sp. | reverse complement strand
TTGAACAAGAAGGGCTCTTGCTGAACCAGCCCGATTTGACTGCGGAGAAAGGCCAAGGACAGATCGCGGATATCGTACCCATCGACGGTAATGGCTCCCTGCTTCACATCGTAAAACCGCATCAATAATTTGAGCGTCGTGCTCTTGCCCGCTCCGCTCGGACCGACCAGCGCCACGCGCTCTCCCGCACGAACGGATATCGTAATGCCGGTCAAGATCGGCGCATCGTCTCGATAATGAAACCCGACGCGCTGAAACGCGACTTCTCCTCGCAATCGAACCGCTGGGACGTGGGCATCCGGACGATCTCCGACCTCCGGAACGAGATCGAGTACTTCGAACACCCGCTCGCTTGCGGCCAAGGCATGCTGCAGCATGTGATTGACGGAATGAATCTGGTTGATCGGCACATAGAACAACGCAAGATAGGAGATGAACATCACCAGCTCACCTACGGACAGACGATGCTGCAACACTTCAGCAGTACCGAACCAGAGCACCATGGCCCCGCCAAGACTTCCGATCAGCATCATCCCTGGGGAGTAATAAGACCAGAGGAACATCGCCTTCAAGGTATCTTGCCGGCACCGATCGCTCTTCCGATCGAATCGCTCCTGTTCATAGGGCTGGCGGTTGAAACCCATCGTTTCCCTGATGCCTGCCAGCATGTCTTGTAAGAGGGCGTTCAGTTCCGCCGCCCCTTTTCGAATGACCCGATAATGTCCATGAACGCGCTTGGTAAACAATGCCGCCCCAATCACCAAAAGAGGAATCGGCACGAGGGCCAACAACGCCAGCTTCCAATTGAGTATGAACAGCATGATCATGATCCCGATCAGCGTCAGCCCGGCCGTAATGATCTCCTCGAGTCCGTCGACGAAGATGCGCTGCATGTGCTCGGTATCGTTCAATACTCGCGACATGATCTCGCCGGTCGGGCGATTCTCGTAGAAGCTGATCGATAACCGCTGAAGCGCCGAGAACACCTGAACGTGGAGATCATGGACGACTTGCTGCTCCAATCCATTGTTCAACCTGATCCGCATCGACCCGCACAGGTTCCTCAACACATAGGCGGCGCACAGCGCGAGAAATACCCATGCCAGGAGCTGGGTCTGGCCGGCCTGGATCACGTCATCGATGATCACTTTGATCAGCCACGGAGGGATTAACTCAAACGCGGTCGCGAGCCCGGCAAACACAAACGTGCCGACCACCATGGAACGGTGCGGGCTGAGATAGTGGAGCACTCGAAGCAGAGTTTTCACAAGCGCAGGATCTTCACGGAGGGTTCGCTAAATAACGGGAACAGGATCGTCTTGCCAGTACTTACTAAACTCGGGGAGTTGGGTGAGCGTCGACATATCGGTCATCCGATCCAAAAATACCTTCCCAATCAGATGATCCATCTCATGCTGAATACAGACGGCATAGAGACCGGTTGCTTCAAAATCCATCGATTTGCCGTGGCGATCCAGGGCTTGCACCCTCACCACCGACGGCCTCGTAACTTTTCCTCGTAGCCCATCCACACTGAGACAGCCCTCCCAGTTTTCGACTTGTTCCGGACCATAGAACAGGATCTTGGGATTAATGAGGACCGTTTGAGGAAATCCATCCTCCCCTTCACACCCCATGACAACCAATTGAATCGAGCGAGACACCTGTGGCGCCGCCAAGCCAATCCCTGGTTCCGCCAACATCGTCTCAATCAGATTATCGATGAATTGCTGGATATCGTATGTGCGGATGCTGCGAGAATCGACCGGAGTCGAAATCTGGCGCAAGACAGGGTTGCCGAGTTTTGCAATCTGGAGCGTGGGCATAACGCGAATTGACTATCCTTCTATGACATGGCTCGACAAAGGAACAGACTTACAAAATATAACACAGGATTTTTTCCCCCCGCAAGGCGCAGCGAAACTGGTTCATCTGGTCTGTCTAGTTCATCTGGTTTATCTGGTTAGTCTGATTCAACCAAATACACAAGACAAACCAAACAAACCAGATAGACCAAACAGACGAGAGCAACCAGTCGCTAGCGGGCACGCGCGGGCCGTTTCGGATCCGACATTTCGAAACTCTCCTTCTGACCGTTCCACCATTCTAACCACTCGGCCGCCCACTCTTGACGGTCCTGTTTGGTCGACGTCTCCCAATCGTGAAACTCCGTTTCATGCCGAGTCAGAATCCAAAGCGACTGCACCGCTGAGAGCGCGACAAATCGCTCCTCATCGGCAATCATCCCGACGAGAACCGGGACCACCGCTTTCTCTCTGACGTACCGAGCCTCAAATGCAGCGGCCTTTCGGATCGACGAATTCTGATCGGTTGCCATCGCCTCAATGGCATCGACAACTTTTGTCATGTCCAATCGAACGGCCACTCGCAAAGCATGTTCACGCACCCGCGGGATTTCGTTCGGTTCCTTCGCTACCGCAGCAAGAGCTGGAACCGCCGAAGCCGCCTTCAGCATTGAAATCGTTTCAATCGTATTGTAGCGAATGCGCGGTCCCGCCATCGTCAAACCTTTGACCAAGACAGGCACCGATGGTTCGCCGAGATGTACGAATTCGCCCATGGCCCAAAATTCTTGCGCGCCTTCCATCAATGGCAGGAGCGCTTCCGCCCGCTGCGCCTCTCCGGCCGTCAACGATTTCGTATTCTGAGGAACGGATTCTGCGGATTGGTCCTGTCCTTTCGGAGGCGCCTCGTAGGGCACCTGAACAGGCACAACCCATCTTTTCTCCAGTGGTTCAGCCCACAGGGTCTGCGCCGATCCCACCAGTAAAGCCATACAGACGATTCCCCAAGAATACGCATGTCGTTGCTGCATAGTCATTCCCTTTCTTTCATTTTTCCATGATTCGCATCGCACCGAGGCACGATTTCGCACGCTACCGGTAAGACTACCAACAATAGGGCCGGACTTGTGTGAGATCCTGCGTGGATGGCTGGCGGGGCGGAATCTCACGGCATGAAACTACCTGGCACAGGTTCAGCAGGCTGCAGAAAAACTATAATGAGATCAGCCGAACTTTTATAGCCTGTATATCTGAGATAGGAGAGAAACGTCCCGCAGGATGCTCAAAAAGACCAGACGTCTCACCCGCCCAACCCTGGCGCGCCAAGACGCGCCTAGTCCCAAACA
>JAKDNQ010000088.1 GCA_030456405.1 Nitrospira sp. | reverse complement strand
GTCCCGTCGGAAGCAGGGGTTCTCAATTCCTCTGAGTGATTGGTTGCGAGGCCCTCTGCGGGAAATGGTTCGCGATCGTCTGTCTCCCGCATCCTTGAAGAGTGTGGGGCTGTTCAATGTTCATGCGGTGGAGAAACTCGTACTTGAGCATGAGGGGCAAGTTCGGAATCATGAGACAAAACTCTGGTTGATCTTGAACCTCGTGCTTTGGCACGGGCTCTATATGAATCAGTCTCAGTCAGGTCAGGGGAGATCGTAAGCCGTGTTCAAGTCACGGTGGGTTATACGAAGTCGAAATCTCATCGCTGTCGTGATCGCGTGTTTATTCGCCTTGCAATGTTTAAGTTTCATAGACTACTTACAAGAGGAAGAATATCTTTCTGGCCTGATGGACCGCATTGCTCCTCGCTCTCTGCCGCCCAGCGAGCAAGCGATGAAAGTCGTCGAATCGTTGAAGGCGTTACCAGCTATAGGGAATGATTCCTATTTCCTCTTGCCGATTTTTAGCGTTCTTCGTTCGATGCCACGGCAAGTGCTGGAGCAGGGAGGGGATTGTGCTGACCGGTCTCGTTTGGTGATCAGAATGCTCCGCCTGCATGGAATAGATGCCTCGAAGTGGGCCCTATATACACGAGAAATGAAGTCGGTGCATGCTGTGGTAGAACTGGAGGCTGAGACTGGAAAGATGGTCGCGGACCCACTTTATGGCATATGGTTCCCTCGCCCAGATGGTGGGTATTATGACATCATGGAGTTGCGACAATCACCATCGATTCTTCAAGATCGAGTTCAAACCCTTTTGCGTGAGGGAGTGCGGCCAGGATCTAGTAACCTAAAGTTCTACCCTATTGAGGAGTACACGTATCGGTATGCAAAAAGTATCAATTGGGAGAAATGGGTCGTTACGTGGCCTCTCTACAAAGCTCTCAGCCTCATCATGGGGCCAGGTGTGGATGATCTCCACCGGCCAGCGTTCGTGGAGGCTCCCCAGATTATGGTCATGCTGATTGCAGCAGTATTGCAAGGCGGGTTCATAATTACGTATCTCGTTCTTGTTCGATTGGATGGAAATTTGAAGCGAAAAAAGTCTTGGTCTATCTAGTTTCCCCGGTGTATCAAATCAAGCAACCCAGCTGTAGTCACAATCCCTAATACTCCACTCCTAACCGGCCAAGGCATGGTTGATGCTGTCAGATCGATTACAAAAGAAACTGATTGCTTGTATCTTTGTATCCTCCCTGCTGGTCAAATTACTGCTGCTCGCAATCATTCCTGCGCCCGCGCTCGATGACAGCGCTCGGATCTACCTGACGGCAGCCCATCTTCTCATGGATGGAAAAGGTTTCAGTGACCCTTCTTTTCCGGTGTATAATCCGCCACTCTACCCCATCTTCATTGCAACATGCTTATCCGTATTTGGTGACGATCAAGTGTCCGTAAAAATGGTCCAGATTTTCGTGGATTCCCTAACGATGGTTTTGATCTATCTAGTCATGAAAGAGATTTTTGACGTTGAGACGGCTTTGGTTTCTGCAGGCATCTTCAGTCTCTATCCGTTCACGACGTACCTTACCATTTCAATAGCATCGGATCCATTCTTCACCTTCTTGTTGACCGGCTTTGTTCTTTGCAGTGTTTATGCAGTTCGTTCCACAAACTGGTGGTACTACTGTGTTACAGGAGTTCTACTAGGTCTTGCCACCTTGACGAGGAGTACAACTCAATTTGCCCCACTCATGCTCCCTGTCATGTTGATTCTATTGGGGAAGCGAGGGCGGGACTCGATTTTCTGTTATGCTGCGCTATGTCTTTCATTTGCCTTGGTAATTCTTCCGTGGACTGTGCGGAACTATGTGGTATTGGGCGATTTTATCCCTGTTGGAACCAGTGGAGGAATAGTCTTGCTGATGGGCTCGTCTGAGAAATTTTTAACCATTGACGGAAAACCCGCAATGCTTCAACAATATGTTCCTCCAGTAGGAGGTAAACCGTCTCAAAACGACAAATTTTATACTAGAGCGGGACTAGAAATACACCGGGCACATCTTCAAACTGATCCTCTCGACTTCATGACGTTCATGGTTAAAAAATTTGGTCGAATGTGGTATGCGACGGAATCAGGAAAAAATCACAGTCTCATACTGCTAAGTCAGCTTCCTATATACGTACTCGCCGTGATTGGAATAGTTTTCGCGTGGATGAAAGGTAAGACATTCGCCTTGATTCCATTGTGCTTGATAGCATACTTTATTGGACTTCATTGGTTGTCGCTTCCGCTCTTCCGATACATGATCCCCATAATGCCCTACATCATTGGGTTAGCAGCATTCGCCATCGTCACAGTAAAGAATGAGTGGCTGTGCTCGGAGAAAACAGTGGGTGTCTTCAACAAGCACGCACCCAATTGACGGTGGAGGCCTGCATGGTATGCGGTTACCGACGTAAAGATTGGCAATACTGGGAGAGGTAAGTTTTGAGCGTGGTAGACGCGATGGTCTTATGGAGATATGGTGTGTGAATGAGGAAATGTGTTTTTCCTCGGCCATCACCCGGTCTTTAATTGAGAGCATTGGGATCCTCAAGGGGGACGGAATGGGACTCGAAGCAAGTCTAAGCATAGCGGAGGGCCGTGTATTGGAAGAAGAGGATACCCTCGTTGAAATAACAATTGTGATGCCCTGTCTGAATGAGGCTGAGACACTTGGGATATGTATTGAAAAAGCTAAACGAGCGCTTAGCGAGAACAGTATCGCAGGCGAGGTACTTGTCGCGGACAACGGCAGTACTGATGGATCGCAAGAGATTGCAATACGCATGGGAGCGCGGGTCGTGAACGTTGCGGCGAAAGGATATGGGAACGCCCTGATGGGAGGCATTGCTGCGGCACGTGGGAAGTACATCGTGATGGGTGACGCTGACGATAGCTATGATTTTCTTGAGATTCCGAAGTACCTTGAAAAACTTCGGCAAGGCTACGAACTCGTTCAGGGATGCCGTCTTCCATCTGGTGGCGGGCGAGTTATGCCGGGAGCTATGCCTTTTTTGCATCGTTGGTGGGGCAATCCGATGTTTTCGTTAATGGCACGGTGGTGGTTTTATGCGCCGATTCATGATGTCTACTGTGGTCTACGCGGATTTACAAAGGACTTATACAATCGCCTCAACCTTCGCTGTACAGGGATGGAATTTGCGACTGAGATGATCATCAAGGCCAGTCTTTACGATTACAAGATTGCCGAGGTTCCCATCACGCTGCATCCGGATGGACGCACCCTGCATCCCCCTCATCTAAAAACATATCGCGACGGCTGGCGCACGCTGCGCTTTTTCTTGATCTATAGTCCGCGTTGGCTGTTTTATCTCCCAGGCGTCCTGCTCACGCTGCTGGGGCTAGCTGGCTACGCACTTGCCATGCCCAGGGTGACAATCAGGGAGGTGACCTTCGACGCCCATACATTGCTATTCGCAAGTCTTGCTATCTTGTGCGGCTACCAATCGATCCTGTTCGCCATCTTTTCCAAGACGTTTGCCATTAGCGAAGGATTGCTGCCAGAAAATCCGCGTATGACTCGCTTCTTTCAGGTTGTGAATCTTGAAAGAGGGCTCCTACTAGGCTCTGGAGCCCTTGTAATTGGCGTAGTGCTCCTGCTCGCCGCCGTCAATATCTGGCGTCTAGCAGGATTTGGCCCTCTGGACTACGCACAGACTATGCGTCTGGTCGTGCCTGGTGCAACCCTCACCGCACTAGGCTTTCAAACCATTCTCTCCAGTTTTTTCGTCAGTATGCTCGGGATGCGCCGGCGATGAGACCTGAGATGATCCAACCTCCACAATTTAACGAGTTTGCGGAAAACTACGAGGAGACCCTGGCTCAAGGACTGGCTATGTCTGGAGAAGACAGCAGCTATTTTTCAAGGGGCCGCGTTCTGTGGTTGAGAGATTGCCTTCAGCAACTGGCCGAACAGCCTCGGACTATCTTGGATTATGGCTGCGGTACTGGCTCGACCGCGCCTCTCTTCCACGAGCTGCTGGGGGCCGAGTCCATCGTGGGCCTTGATGTTTCCGCCAAGCTTATCGAGCGCGCTCATCAGACCTACGGGGCTGAGCGGTTACGGTTTCTGCCAATCAAGGATTACCACCCGGCCGAAAAGGTAGACTTGGCCTATTGCAATGGGGTGTTTCATCATATCCCGGTTTCGGATCGGGCTCAGGTGGTTGCATACATTTCGCAGGCGCTCCGTCCTGGCGGCCTCTTTGCGCTCTGGGAAAACAACCCGTGGAATCTCGGCACACGCTACGTGATGAGTCGCATTCCGTTTGATCGCGACGCGATCACTCTTACGTCTCCTGATACTCGTCGACTGCTGAGCGCCGGCGGTTTCGAGATCCTTCGCACTGATTTCTTGTTTATTTTTCCGAAAGCGTTAAGTTGGTTTCGATGGATGGAGCCGCTCCTTCTTCGATTACCAATTGGGGCGCAATATCAAGTCCTGGCCCGAAAAATTGTCCCTGGGTCTGTAGTTTCATGACATTGTGAACCAGGATAATTATGGGCATACTTCTTTTTGCACTTGTAGAAGGTGGAGCATCACTCACCCAGAGCGGGCTCGGGTGCCGAGCAGAGGCCTGCCGGATGGCATAGACAATCTGCTCTATGCCTAGAATTTTGACCGCTTCCGGATCATCTTTGGCCCTGACGCCTGCGGCCGGAGCGACGAACACAGGTGACTGTGACGAGAACACAACCCGGACTTTTCTACTTTGGGAGAAAGAGGACATTTCTAAATTGGGTTGACATCCTCACGTTTTTCTCAAGTTTCTCCAGGACCTATCTCACAGACACCCCAGCTGGAGTTGTAGGCGCAGTGGTGTCACCCTGAGGGCTGGAGCCACTACATCCAATGCGAGTATTCCCTGTTGCATAGCGGTCCCACCAAATATTCCCACGGCCTGTTTGACGAAAGACCCCCACAGTGTCCCAGAGACTGTTATCCCCCGCCTCCCGATACTTAATATTGGTGACATTCATCACCTGCGCTCCATCAATCCACGCCTGCGCAATCCCATTGGCCACACCCGGCGTATTCAGTTTTTCATGTGTTTCAATGCAGTACCACCGATTATCGGCGAGCGTCGCACTACTGTAGAAGTTGGTGGACGCTCCAGGCGGTACATTTTCAAGTGTAATCAAGAACTTCTTACTTCCGCAGCACCCCATCATCCACCATAATTTGGCTATCCCATTCGTGGTGGTGCGAAGCATTTTTGTGAAGGGTCCGATGGCGGTTTGAAAAAGTCCTGTGGACGTGACGACAGGTCCCTGGCCACTCATACGAAAATAGACGCGCCGATAGAGGGTGTCCGTAAGTGGAACTGTCCGTGAGGCTCCTCCGCCACATCCAGCACCGCCAAATGTTGCCGGTTCACATTCTGGATTAAAATTCAGACGTGTGGATCCGCTTCCGCTAAACTTGACATTGGTGTCGTAAGCCATGGCGCCAATGCCAATCGCAAAACTTACACCAAAAGGCGTGCCTGCCTCTAGCTCGTCATCCCAGAATACGACAGCATGAGACAACGTTGGTAAGAGTGACAATACAACCATCGTGACCGAAAAGAGTAACAAGGGCCGAATATTTTCTCCCGAAATCGGTCGATGTAGTCGCATAAGTGTGATCTCGCTTGTTTATGGGTGTTGTGATTGGATGATCGAGTTAGTTGTACCGTTGTATGCCGAAATTCGTGTTCCTTATTATGGTGTGTGCGTAGTCAGAGGCAAGGCCTAATGGCAATGCTTGCCACGACGTATGATTCTGCATGAGCAATCCATATGCCACTGATATTTTACATGGACATGTGGAAAATTTGCCCAATGATCATAAAGCTTTTCGACGTGTGCTCAGGGAGGATGGTCCGGTCAAGTGTATTTTGAAGGCGAAGCCCTACAGTATTCATTCGCCTACAAGGGGGAAAAGATGCAATGAAGCATCGGGAGGGGAAAAGGTGGTGACACGCGTTACAGTTTAAACCAACAGGGCAATCCCCGTCATGAATTGGCGATTAAGTAGTCGTGCCTTGGCCATGGGCCAGAACGGATGCATGCGATGAAAGGTCTCCGAGGCAGGAAGTTTATGACTTACGCGGAAAGGGGATTGCAGACATATATACGTCGTCTGGTTCAGCCAACATCATTGAAGTCGGAAACTGTGCGCAATGTCGCGAAAACCCTGTCGGTCGAGGGATTACGGGACGTCGGGATATTCTTGATCTGACGCTACTGAAGAGGACTATCTTATAACCAATCCCTGTGGTGGCGCGGGTGGAGTGGTATCGGAAGCAGGGGTAGCCCCAAGACACCCAATGCGCGTATTCCCAGTCGCGAAGCGATCCCACCAGATATTCCCGCGGCCTGTTTGACGAAACACTTCAACACGGTTCCATAAGTTATTATTCCCTGCTTGACGGTTCAGGATGTCTGATTTTGTCAACACATTCACCCCGTCGACCCACGCCTCGGCGATGCCGTTCGCGACGCCTGGCGTGCCCAACTTGTCGTGCGTTTCAAGGCAGTACCAGCGGTTGTCTGTTAATGTGAAATTTGTGAATACATTGGTCGCGCCACCTGGAGGTGTGTTTTCCTGCGTGAGCAGGAATCGCTTGCTGCCGCAACACCCCATCATCCACCACTCTTTATTGATGCCGTCCGACGTTGCCCGTAGCATTTTCGTGAATGTCTTAACTGAGGTTTCAAACAGTCTCGACGGGGTCACGATCGGCCCTTGCCCGCTCATCCGAAAATAAATGCGCCGGTAGAGATTATCCGTTGGCGGAATCTCCCGTCCCGCCCCGCCGCCGCACCCAACATTACCGAGGGCGAGCGGCTCACATTGCGTGGGATACTCCAATCTCAACGATCCGGCACCGCTCATTTTGACGTTCGTATCGTAGGCCATTGCTCCTATTCCAATCGCATACGGAGCCTCAAATGGACTCCCTGCCTCCATCTCGTCATCCCAGAAAACGGCCGCATGAGACAACATCGGTACAAGTGACAATGCAGTCATCATGATCAAAGAGAGTAAGAGGGGCCTTGTATGTTCTGTCGCCATCGGTCGATTTATTTCCACGTGTGGGACCTCATTTGTAGTTTAGGAGGCGTAAGGCTCATTTATGATGATCAGCAACGGTCTGTCAGAATCCTGCCTAGATGTGATAATTTTTCGGGATCGCGACCAGTCTCTTTCTCGCCACTTGATCACCAGAGGCGTTTCAACGCAGCCACATACTAACATGTGAAATTCATCGCTCATATTTTAAACGGGATGTGTGCATCATGCAGCCTCAAGCACGCTTAGTAAATGCTCTTGCGGACTTCATTCGAAAAGGGGCTTTCGTTTCCTGCTAAGTCATAGGCGGTGACGACGAATTTGTACGTCGTTCCGAACTGAAGACCTGAGGCGATGAAGGTCGTGACGTTTTCTTGAAGTGTCGTGATCGGCGCCCCGTATACGCCAGAAGCCGTTGCACGGTAGATTTTGTAGCCAGCCAAATCCTTTTCGGTATTGGAATTCCATGTCAATGTAACGGATGAGGTTGCCGGGGCGCTGACCGTCAGCGTGACGGCGACCGTTTTCGGAGAGATCCCTGCTGCGCTGACTGTGAGAGTGCCATTGTAGGTTCCAGCGGAAAGTCCTGCCGTATCCACCTTTGTCGCTAACGTGCCACTGCCACTTCCTGATGCAGGGCTCACTGCCAGCCATGAGGCATCATCGCTTACCGTCCAGTTTAATGTCCCGCCTTTATTTGTCAAAGAAATATTCTGATTTACCGGGTTCGCGGCTCCCTTGGTCGCGGCATAGCTGAGACTCGATGGGCTTAAGTTGATGGTTGTTGTTGCTGTGGTGCCTCCGGCCGTGACGGTGAAGGAGACGGGGATCGTGACGGGGGTCGCAGTCGACCCGCTGGGCCAGACTGTGACCTTGCCACTATGGGTGCCGACGGCCAGGGAGCCGGTGACTGCATTGATGGTCACGGTGCCAGTGCCCGTGCCCGTGTTCGGAGTGTGCCCCAGCCAGGTGGCGTCATGACTGACGCTCCAGTTCAAGGTGCCGCCGCCGGTTTTGCTGATGGTCAAGGCCTGGGCCGCGGGGTTGCCTTCCCCCTGCTGGACTGTAAAGGACAGGCTTGTAGGACTCGCGCCGATGGCCGGTGGGAGCGGTGCGGCCGTGACGGTGAAGGAGACGGGGATCGTGACGGGGGTCGCAGTCGACCCGCT
>JAKDNQ010000371.1 GCA_030456405.1 Nitrospira sp. | reverse complement strand
GTGGCCAGTTCCATCTGTTGCGGGGCATAGGTCTTCATAAACCGTTCGCCCAGCGTGTTCAGAAGATAGCCTCCTTCTCCGCGGGCTCCCTCGGTGATGAGGATACCAGTGCCCTTGAGAGTAGTGGGATGGAACTGGACAAATTCCATATCCGCCAGTGGAGCCCCGGCACGATACGCGAGGGCCATGCCGTCACCGGTGTTGATCACGGCATTCGTGCTCGTCAGGAACACACGCCCGCTGCCTCCCGTAGCCAAGATGACGGCTTTCGCCCCGATCGCATGCAGCCCTCCACGGATCAGGTCCCACGCCACCACACCACGGCAGGCGCCGTCCTCCACGATCAACGTTGTGACATACCACTCTTCATATACGGCGATACGCCGTTTGAGCAGCTGTTCGTACATGGCGTGGAGGATGGCATGTCCGGTACGGTCGGCCGCGTAACAGGTTCGGGGGAAGCCGGCTCCGCCGAACGGACGTTGGGCAATCCGTCCCTGGCCGTCGCGGCTAAAGATGACTCCCAAACGTTCTAATTCGTGGATCTCAGCAGGGGCTTCGCGACACATGGCCTCAATCGCGTCCTGATCGCCGAGATAGAGCCCGCCCTTTGTGGTGTCGAACGCATGGGCTTCCCAGGAATCGTTCTCTCCCAGCGCCGCATTGATACCCCCTTGCGCAGCGACAGAGTGACTACGTACCGGATGGACTTTGGATATCACGGCAACGTCGAGATCCGGCGGCGCCGCAATCGCCGCCCTCATCCCCGCCAAACCCGCGCCGACGATCAGAATATCGTGCAGTTTCACCGTGTAAGGATTCCTGTCTGCGTACATTGTCGATTCACAGGGAAGAGACGCTTCCGTTTGAATTGCCCGCACTCATACGTGACTCTCAGCGTGAAGGCAAGCCCCTGAGCGATCATACGACTCTTGGAGAGCAAGGGGGCAACATGGTATTCTATTATCCTTAAATTCGTCAGCCGATGCACCGGAACTCTCAACCGATCGGATATCTCCAAAGGACAACACGAACGCCATGGCCACACCGGACTTTCTAAGCCCGACCGATACGTTTATCCATCGCCATATCGGCCCCACCGACGCTGAGGCCCACGAAATGCTGGCCACGCTCGGCTTGCAATCGCTCGAAGAGCTAAGCAAGGCCACCGTCCCTACCGACATTCGTATGCAGAAGGAATTGGGTTTGCCCCTTCATCGAGGGGAACAAGCCGTACTGGAAGAAATTCGCGCCATCGCCTCAGAAAACCAGATCTACCGTTCATTGATCGGCATGGGCTACCACGACTGCGTGACGCCCGGCGTCATTCAGCGCAATATTTTCGAAAATCCATCCTGGTACACCCAGTACACGCCCTACCAGGCTGAGATCGCCCAGGGCCGCTTGGAGGCCCTCGTAAATTTCCAAACTGTCGTCGCTGACCTCACCGGCTTACCCCTGGCCAATGCCTCGCTCCTGGATGAAGCCACCGCGGCAGCAGAGGCCATGGCGATGTGCCTCGCCTTTTCCCGTTCGTCAGGTCATGAACGGACAGAGTTCTTCGTCTCAGAGGACTGTCACCCCCAGACCATTGCCGTGATGCAGACACGCGCTGAACCGCTCGGCATGACGCTACACGCAGGGCGGACGGACACCATCGACTTCTCCAACCCTCAGTTGGCCGGCATCCTCCTCCAGTATCCGACCACCGACGGCTATGTCGGGGATTACAGTGGGCTGGTCGCGCAGGCCCACGCGACCGGAGTGCTGGTGGTGGTCGCCACCGATCTGCTGGCCTTGACTCTCTTGCGCCCGCCAGGAGAATTCGGGGCCGATATCGCAGTGGGTTCCAGCCAGCGATTTGGTGTCCCGCTCGGATTTGGCGGCCCCCACGCCGCGTTTCTTTCGACCGCTGAATCATTCAAACGGCAGATGCCGGGACGCATCGTCGGCGTGTCCAAGGATGTCAGGGGAAAGTCTGCCTACCGGCTTTCCCTGCAAACCCGCGAACAACATATCAGGCGTGAGAAGGCGACAAGCAACATTTGTACGGCGCAGGTGCTCTTGGCCATCATGGCGAGCATGTATGCGGTCTACCACGGGCCGGAGGGTTTGCGGAGGATTGCCGAGCGCGTGCATGGTTTGGCTGTGGTGCTCGCAGCGGGATTGCGGCAGCTCGGATTCGAGATCGCAACGGAAACCTACTTCGATACGATTCGAGTTCGCCTGACGGAGACGCAGTTCGAGTCCGTATTGATGCGAGCCAACGAAGCGGGCATCAATCTTCGCCGGCATGAAGACCACTCCATCGGGATTGCGCTGGATGAGGTGACCACGGAAGATGAAATCCGTCGCTTGATGGAAATCTTTGTCGGGCATGAACGGCTGCCTTTTCAAATGAGGGACTTGAGCCAGAGCGTCACCATAAATTTCCCGGCGAACCTCACCCGTACCAGCAAGTATCTGACCCATGAGGTGTTCAATCGCTATCACTCGGAGCATGAGATGTTGCGGTATATCCACCGCCTCGGGGCAAAGGATCTGTCGCTCGTCCATTCGATGATCCCATTGGGGTCCTGCACCATGAAGCTTAACGCGACATCCGAGATGCTGCCGGTTACCTGGCCGGAGTTCTCACGGCTTCATCCCTTTGCGCCCATCGAGCAAACCAAAGGTTACCAAGAGTTGTTCCATCAGTTCGAAGCCTGGCTGGCTGAGATCACCGGATTCTCCGCCGTGTCCCTGCAACCGAACGCAGGTTCTCAGGGCGAGTATACGGGGCTCATGGTGATTCGGGCTTACCATCGGAGCCAGGGTGAAGCGCATCGGGATGTGTGCTTGATTCCTGTATCCGCGCACGGCACAAATCCAGCCAGCGCCGCGATGGTGGGGATGACGGTTGTGACAGTCGCCTGCGATCGACAGGGCAATGTGGATGTCGCCGATCTCGAAGCCAAGGCCGCTCAACATCGCGATCGGCTCTCCGCGCTCATGTTGACCTACCCTTCAACCCACGGTGTCTTCGAAGCGGACGTGCGGCGCATCTGTCAGATCGTGCATACGCACGGCGGGCAAGTCTATATGGATGGCGCCAACTTGAATGCGCAGGTCGGACTCTGCCGGCCTGGAGACATCGGCGCGGATATCTGCCATCTGAATCT
>JAKDNQ010000370.1 GCA_030456405.1 Nitrospira sp. | reverse complement strand
GGCCGAAGGCTCGTCGTAGCAGCGGATCGGCGATTGCAGCAGAAGTGTTCATGAATAATGCGGGCTAACGTGAAGCGCCGCGCACGGGGGAACTTGTCGAGCTGCGGAATCAGCCAGAAGAGCAACTCATGGCACGATTGCACAGCTTGGGGCACACTGGGAGTCATCCTACAACGCCTTTGTTGAACCAGTCCGCTGACATCTCACCCCACCGAGCAAGATGCACAGGGTCAAAGAGTAAAGGGCACAGGGCTAGGGAATGTCCTGGGCAAGACGGAAGCCGAGGCCGGCGTTCCGGTAGTCGGCGACACGCCTGTACCGGTTCGAGACACGCAGGTTCTCCGGTTCGTTGAACCAGCAACCGCCACGGACCACGCGCCGCGTATTCAACTCGTCAATACGCAGCGACTCTGGCGTCTCGGGCTGTTCATAGGTATTCAGGCACCACTCCCAGACGTTCCCCGCCATATCCAACAGACCCTGTTGAGTCGCCCCGCGTGGGTACATGCCTACTGCCGTCGTCCGACTCAGCCGGCTTTCAATACTATTGCACCTAGCCACATCCCATTTGCCGTGCCACGGATACTCGCGCGTTGGATCGCCTCCCGTCGCTGCCTGCTGCCATTCCCATTCGGTGGGCAAGCGAACCTTCGACCCCGTCCGATGACTGAACCAGCGACAAAAGGCGACTGCTTCAAACCAGAATACTGTCTCACGAGAGGAATTGGCTTCGTGCCATGAAGCGACAGATGCCTCCTTGCTCGGTTCCATATCTTTCCACCACTTCTCATTTCGATAACAATCCTCAGCCTTGATAAACGCCTCGAACTGCGCATTGGTGACGAGGTATTTGGCGATGCGAAACCGCTTCACCTCGAAGACATGATCGATCCCCTCGAGCTGAATACGTCCCTGCGGGATAACTACCCATTCGATATCGGGCAAGCCGTCCGGTCGCAGACCAACACCAGATCGTGGATCGCCGAACTCCGCAAGCTTTTGGCCAATCAGTAGTCGATCTTGATGTGAAAGCGTTTCATGATTGAGTCTCTCAATCAGCATCTGCTGTGGGCGAAGCAGCGCCTCCAGAGCAGGAGAGGGGGTCTTGTTGAATCGAAGAAGCGCCTGCTGTATCGGCTGGACACGTTCGTGCCACCACAGCTCTCGGAGATGTCCACCCAGATCATGCCACCGTCTGGCTGCCTCCTCCGCATAATCGATGAGTCGCAAGGCCTCCCCGCTACCATCGATCCAATTCTTTAGCTTTGGCCAGGCGGTAAACAATTTTTCATGAGCCACCTCCACCATAGGCTCCTGAGCTTGCTCGCCCGTGACTAAGATGCGACACTTCGACCCAGCCAACGCCTCGATGAGTCGTGTTGAGTCGTTGGCTGTCTGGAAGACAGTCAGAGGGATACGCCTTTTGGTGGGTGGACACTCCCGCTCGACGTGCACCAACTCCGCGAACACTGAATCGAACGCGCCTCGTGTTTCTTCACCCAATCCGGCCATCACTTGGTCCACCTGCTGACCGATGGCGCCAACTAGGCCACCCATGTCATCGTATGCCTGTTCGGTCAGTTCCTTCTCCTCTCCCTTGTCGAAGAGCTGCCGCAATGCAAACGCCAACAGCGGCAAATTCCCCGGTTCCTGGCCGGCTTCTCTCGTCAGACGCCGGACGAACTGTTCAGACAGAGACAGACCTGCACATTGCGCCGGCTTGAGAATCATGTCACGGATACTGCCGGCATCGATTGGGCCAAGTGCGATATGCCCGCGCCCGTTGAGTAGTCTCAGCAGATCGACCTGTTCATGACAATAGTGCAAGAAATCACTTCGGATCGTCGCAATGACACGAACGCGGGTTTCATGCACAGCACGATAGAGGGCTGTGAGAAAGGCATGGGATTGCAACCGGTCACACTCAGTCAACAGCTCTTCCATCTGGTCAAGGAACAACACAAATTCACCGGTCTTGAAACACTTCGACACGATGTCCTGGAGGCATTGAGACAGATCATCGGGTTGCCTCAGCAGTTGTTCGCTCAATGTGTAGGCGTCCATTCCCGCCTGCTCGGCATACCCTTGCAACGACCGCATCAAGGCATCAAAGGGATGGCGCCCCTGACTCGGCGCCATACGCACGCACTGATACGCATGGTTTTCGGTGATTCCGGTCATCTCAAGTTTAGGCAACACACCCGCGTCCACGAGTGATGACTTCCCGGTGCCCGATGCCCCGCTTATGATTAGGAAACGTCCCTCAGGCAATCGAAACCGGTCGAGGATGTCGCGGATCTCCGCATCCCGCCCAAAGTACACCGGCGCATACTTACGGGTGAAACGCATCAAGCCAGGATAGGGTGAGCCGTTTTTCTCGATATCCCAGGATATAACTGTCGGATTGGCTGATACTTCGGAGACCGGTGCCTCCGCCAGCTTCTTTCCATCAAGGTGTTTTTTGACCGCTGTGAGTACCAGGGTGGCGAGCTCGTGTGGCGACTCAAATGCGCTGGCTATTTTTTCCGCGAGCAAGTGCTGGCGTAGTACCTTGATGCGCTCACCCTTATCCTCTGACACGTAGGCGTCATCGTATGTGCGAGACCAAGGCGTCGTATCCTTGACCACAAAAGTGAGGCAGGACTTGTTGAGTGCCACGGCACGCTGGAACTCCAACTCAGTGATCGACAGTCCGTTCGGATTGTTGTGGCTGGCAGGCGGAATATACCCATAGCGGAATGCGAACAGGCCGACGTAGATATCGGCTTTCTCAACGTCCTTGAGGCACTTGTCGACCGGCCGCTGGTCCGCTGCGACATAATCCTCCATCGCGAAAACCTGATAGCCGCTCTGACGAAGAGCGTCGAACACGACGCGGCGGTAGTCTTTCAAGTCTTCGTAGGTGGATGACAAATAGATTATGGCCATGGCGGCACAGACGTGAACCAGGGTGGATACGTAGGGGCGCATTCTACGCTTTTGACAGATAAAGGCAAGAAACCGAAACTCTCCAGCAGGTTGTTGACAAACTACCTGAGTACATAAAAAGCATGGGCGTCTATACGTCCAACACTTCTTCAGAAATCTTTGCAGGCTGTTCAGAAAGGCCGGACTTCTCACCCGCCCAACCCAGGCGATTACTTCACCCTACCGCCCTGAGTA
>JAKDNQ010000369.1 GCA_030456405.1 Nitrospira sp. | reverse complement strand
CCATTCCAGGACCAGTAAATACGGAACGCCTTCCCGCGGATCTTCTCCTCGCGCACGAATCCCCAAAACCGGCTGTCCAGACTTTGATCGCGATTGTCGCCCATCACGAAATAGGAATCTTCGGGCACGGTCACCGGCCCGAAATTGTCGCGCGGATTGATCGTGCCGTCGATGACTCCGGGATCGATCCGTTGGGTAAACATTTTATCGTCGAGCACGACCCCGTTCACCAACACGGCTTTATTTCGAAGCTGGACCGTATCGCCCGGAGTTCCCACCACCCGTTTGATGAAATCCTTTTCCTCATCTTCGGGAAACCGGAACACGATGATGTCTCCACGCTGCGGCTTGCCGAATTCGATCAGGGCCTGCGACGCATAGCAATTGATGGGGGGAAAGCTCGCTGAAAATTTGCACTGGGTGGGCCATTGAATACCGTAGGACAACTTGCTGACGAGAATATGATCCCCGATCAACAGCGTGGGAATCATCGAACCGGAGGGAATCTTGAAGGCCTGGACGACAAACACCCGGATTGCAAAAGCCAGGAGCATCGCCACGATAATGGCCTCTGCATATTCGCGAACGAGCGACTTCTTACCTGGCTGTGCCACCGCCGGCGGAGCGTCGAACACAGGCGTTACTCCTGCTGTCTCCGTCCGTCCCCGTGGAGCTGCAGGTCTGAGATCGTCCGATGGGGGCCGCTTCGTCTCCCCGCTCATTCCTCACCGACTTTCAAGATGGCGAGGAAGGCCTCTTGCGGCACCTCCACGCTCCCCACCGATTTCATGCGCTTTTTGCCTTCCTTCTGCTTTTCGAGGAGCTTGCGTTTCCGCGTAATATCGCCGCCGTAGCATTTCGCCAGCACATTCTTCTTCATGGCGCCGATCGTCTCACGAGCGATGATTTTGCTCCCGATCGCCGCCTGAATGGCAATCTCGTACATCTGCCGTGGAATCAACTCCTTCATCTTCTCGGCGAGCTGTCGCCCACGCTGGATGGAACGATCTTTATGGGTAATAAACGACAAGGCATCGACCGCCTCGCCGTTCAAGAGAATATCGAGCCTCACGAGATCGGACTCGCGATAACCAAGCAGCTCATAATCGAGCGAAGCATAGCCCTGCGTGCGCGACTTAAGCTTGTCGTAAAAATCGAGAATGACTTCGTTGAGCGGCAATTCATAACTGATCGTCACCCGCGTCGGGTCGAGAAAGTGCATGCCCTGCTGAATACCGCGACGTTCCTGACAGAGCTGGAGAATCGCCCCCATGTACCGTTCGGGAGTAATGATCGACGCCAGAATAAACGGCTCCTCAAATGAATCGATACTGCTCGGCGGCGGGAGCTGCGTCGGGTTATTGACCTCCAGCACTTCACCCTTGGTTGTCAGCACGCGATAGACGACGGTCGGCGCGGTGGTGAGAAGCGTCAGGTTATATTCGCGCTCGAGCCGTTCCTGAATGATTTCCATGTGCAGCAAACCCAGGAAGCCGCATCGAAACCCGAACCCGAGCGCCAGGGAGGTCTCAGGTTCATACACGAACGAGGAATCGTTCAATCGCAGCTTCACCAACGCGTCGCGCAGGTCTTCGTACCGGCCCGTGTCGGTGGGATAGAGCCCACAGAATACTAGCGGCTTCACCTCTTTATAGCCAGGGAAGGGCGCGCTCGTCGGCAAGGCCGCATCCGTGAGCGTATCGCCGATCTTCACGTCCGCGACTTCTCGCATATTCGCGCAAAGGTATCCGACCTCGCCGGTCAACAGCTCGGTCTTTTTTACCCGTTTCGGCGTAAATTGGCCGACTTCCATCACTTCGAATATCCGGTCGTTCGACATGACTTTGATCTTCATCCCAGGCCGCAGGGCTCCATCCAGCACTCTCGTCAGCACAATCACTCCTTGATAATTGTCGAACCAGGAATCGAAGATGAGCGACTTGAGCGGCGCCTGGGGATTGCCTGACGGGGGAGGAATCCGCGCAATGATCGCCTCCAACACCTCCGGCACACCTTTCCCCTCTTTCGCGCTGATCAGTAGGGCATCGCTGGCATCAAGCTGCAAGATTTCCGAGATAGAGTGCTTCGTCCCCTCGACATCCGCACTCGCCAAATCGATCTTATTGATCACAGGAATAATCGTCAGGTTATTGGCCATCGCCAGATTCACATTGGCGATCGTCTGGGCCTGGACCCCCTGCGTGGCATCGACGAGCAAGAGGGCGCCCTCGCACGCCGCCAAACTGCGCGACACTTCATAGGTAAAGTCGACGTGACCGGGCGTATCGATCAAATGCAAGGCATAAGTCTTCCCATCTTCGGCCTGATACCGGACCGCAACTGCATGGGCCTTGATCGTGATCCCGCGTTCACGCTCCAAGTCCATCGCGTCGAGAATCTGGTCTTTCGATTCTCGGGCCGTGACTGCGCCAGTAGCTTCCAGAAACCGGTCAGCGAGGGTTGATTTGCCGTGATCGATATGGGCAATAATCGAGAAATTGCGTATAAGGCTTTGCAAATCCTAGCTCATTTTGAAAGTCGGCTCATTATAGAGTAACTGCCCCCCATGTTGTCAAAGTAAACGCCCCCTCGTATACTCCGCATCGCAACGACAAAATCATTCAAGAGCGTATGGCTGATAGCCTATAGCGAATGGCAAGAAGCCGAAACAAATGCTACGACTCATGCTAGAAGACTGAGTGTCTTGATTTCATGCTATATGCCATCAGCCATTAGCTCTTCTACACTCCCCCACCATGGCACGACCACCTTCTACAAAACAATTGCGAGACTGGGACCGCGCGTACCTCTGGCATCCCTTCACCCAAATGCAGGAATGGGAGCAGGAGGCACCGCTCATTATCGAGCGCGGAAAAGGGTCCTACCTGATCGATACGGAAGGAAAGAAGTATCTCGACGGGACCTCGTCCATCTGGGTCAACCTCCATGGCCATCGCCATCCGTCGCTCGACCGTGCGATCAAGCAACAGCTCGATAAGGTCGCGCATTCATCGCTGTTCGGACTCTCCAATCCACCGGCGATTCAGCTCGCGCGAGCCTTGATCAAGATCGCACCCAAAGGCCTGACACGGGTATTTTATTCAGACGATGGATCGACCGCGGTCGAAATCGCGCTCAAAATGGCGGTCCAGTACTGGCAGC
>JAKDNQ010000368.1 GCA_030456405.1 Nitrospira sp. | reverse complement strand
GCAGCCCCACGTTGATTGAAGACCAGGTCACCTATCCGATTGTGACGTCCCTGCTGGCCGGACCTAAAGTCAAACGGGTGCGGGGAGTCTCGGAATATGGAGTCTCGTATGTCTATGTGATTTTCGAAGATCGGACCGACTTGTACTGGGCGCGCAGTCGTGTGCTGGAGTACATGCAAAAGTTGACCGGGAAGTTGCCTTCCGGCGTCACACCGACGCTAGGCCCTGACGCGACCGGCGTCGGGTGGGTCTATCAATATGCGCTGGTCGATGAGTCCGGCGCACATGATCTGGCGCACCTCCGTAGTCTTCAAGATTGGTACCTGCGTTTTCAATTGGAAAGTGTGCCAGGTGTGGCAGAAGTGTCGGCGGTCGGTGGATTCGTGAAGCAGTATCAAATCGAAGTGGACCCGAACACGTTGGCCGCTTACCGGTTACCGATCAAAACGATCATCGAAGCGGTCCGGAACAGCAATGCGGAAGTGAGCGGCCGTGTCTTGGAAATGGCCGGCACGGAATACGTGATTCGAGGGCGCGGTTATCTGCGCTCAGTTGATGATATCGAGTTGATCCCAGTCGGGACCGATGGGCGCGGCACGCCTATCTTGATCCGGGACATTGCTCATGTTCACATCGGGCCGGACCAACGGCGGGGCGTCGCAGAACTGGACGGTAAGGGTCAGGTGGTCGGCGGCATCGTCATCATGCGGGCCGGGGAGAACGCGCTCGCCGTGATCGAGCGCATCAAAGCCAAGTTGGAAGAGATTACGCCGGCCCTACCAAAGGGCGTCCACATCGTTCCCACCTATGACCGGTCCGATCTCATCCATCGAGCCATTGCCGTACTCCGCGAGAAGCTCGTGGAGGAGAGCCTCATCGTCAGCCTGGTTGCAATCGTATTTCTGTTTCACCTACGCAGCGCCCTGGTAGCGATTCTCATCTTGCCCGTGGCGGTGCTGCTGGCCTTTATCCCGATGGCGTACTTACATATCACCTCCAGCATCATGTCGCTCGGTGGCATCGCCATTGCCATCGGCGCGATGGTGGACGCTGCTATCGTCATGGTGGAAAACGCGCATAAGCGGTTGGAACAAAGCCCGACGGCAGACCGGATTGAAACGATTATCGCGGCGGCCAAAGAAGTCGGCCGTCCTTTGTTTTTCTCGCTGCTCGTGATTGCGGTCTCGTTTCTGCCGATCTTCGCGCTCGAAGCGCAGGAGGGGCGGCTGTTTACCCCGTTGGCCTACACCAAAACCTTTTCGATGCTGTTCGCCACAGCGCTCTCGGTGACCTTGGCTCCTGTCCTGATGGTCCTCCTTATCCGAGGACGCATCAGAGCGGAAACCAAGAATCCGTTGAACTGGCTGCTGATCGCACTGTATCGACCCATCCTCTCCGGCGCCCTGCGCGTCCGGTGGCTGACGCTTGGACTGGCGGTGGTGGTCGTGGGACTCACGGCGCCGATCTTTTCCCGCCTCGGCGCGGAATTCATGCCGCCGTTGAATGAGGGGACTATTCTCTATATGCCGACCACTGTGCCCGGTCTCTCCATCCCTGAATCCGCCAAGGTACTACAGATTCAGGATCGGTTACTCACGACCTTCCCGGAAGTGGAACGAGTGTTCGGCAAAATGGGAAAGGCTCCGACTGCCACCGATCCGGCCTTTGTCGGAATGGCAGAAATCACGGTCACTCTCAAACCTGAAGGGCAATGGCGTCCGGGCATGACCTGGGATCGGTTATTGGATGAGATGGATGCCAAGCTGCGCATTCCAGGCTTCCCGAATATCTGGTGGATGCCGATTCAGACCAGGACTGAAATGATCACCACCGGTGTGCGCAGCCCGGTCGGCATCAAAGTCCTGGGGCCTGATCTGAAGACCATTGAGAAAATCGGCTTGGAGATCGAACAAGTCCTGGCAAACGTGCCGGGCACAAAAAGCGCATTTGCCGAACGGTTGAATGAAGGCTATTACCTGGATCTGACCGTGAACCGGCGTGAAGCAGCCCGTTATGGCCTAACGGTAGGAGATGTGCAAGCAGTGATCACCACAGCCATCGGTGGCGAGACCGTGACGACCACGGTCGAGGGGCGCGAGCGTTATCCGGTCAATGTCCGCTACAAGCGCGAACTGCGCGATGATCCCGATCGGCTCAAACGGGTGCTGATTCCCACGCCAAGCGGCGCGCAGATTCCACTCGGACAAATCGCAGAGATGAACATTACTCAAGGGCCGCCGTCGATTGCGGATGAGGCGGGAGCGCTGGCCGGTTTGGTCTCGGTCGCAGTCAGTGGCCGCGACCTGCGCGGCTATGTCGAAGACGCCCAGCGCGCGGTGCGAGACCGGGTGACATTACCTTCCGGCTACCGGCTGATCTGGACCGGTCAATACGAGCATTTGGTGCGGGCCGAAGAACGGTTAAAGCTGGTCGTCCCCGTTACCATTGGCATCATTCTCTTGTTGCTCTACCTCAACTTCCGTTCGATGGCGAAATCGTTGATCGTGCTCCTGTCCGTCCCCTTCGCCGCGATCGGGGCCATCTGGTATCTCGACTATCTGGGCTACAATTTGAGCGTGGCAGTCTGGGTGGGCATTATCGCTCTGGCCGGCGTCGCGGCGGAGACGGGCGTGGTCATGCTCGTCTATCTCGACGAGGCCTATGATCGGCGGGTACGCGAAGGCCGCATGAGGACGGTACAAGACCTACGAGAAGCCATTATGGAGGGAGCGGTCCAGCGGGTCCGGCCCAAGATGATGACGGTCGCCGCGATCATGGGAGGATTACTCCCGATCATGTGGACCACCGGCACGGGCGCCGACGTGATGAAACGGATTGCCGCGCCGATGATCGGCGGGATGGTCAGCTCAACAGTACTGACGTTGCTGGTGATTCCGGTGCTCTATGCCCTCTGGCGTGGGCTCAGCCAAAGTCCGAGCACCAAGTCGATTGAGTGACTCATGCTCCGTCGATGGCGACCACAAGTGCCGGCTAAGCGGCGTTATGTTTGCCATAACCGGCGCGAGGGGTGCGCAGCGCCGCTGTTGAGCGTCCGTGTTCATGCGCGGGTTAGGCACGAAATCACCAACTATTCACGAATGCGAGCCCGTTCGGGCTCAATGATCCACAACCGCCTTCGCGTAGGCTCATCTTCAAGAACCCGCAACGCGGATC